>DGBH01000096.1:0-1075 GCA_002384205.1 Bacteroidetes bacterium UBA4009 | reverse complement strand
TAATGATGCATCAAAAGTTTGATGTAACACTTATCGAAAGCAAAAGTATCCCGACAATTGGCGTTGGTGAAAGCACAACTGAAGCAGTAACTGATGTATTGCGCGCTGCTGGAATTGACATGGAAGACTTTGTATCTAAAACAAACGCAACTGGCAAGTACGGCATAAAGTTTACTGGGTGGCCAGACTTTTTTCATCCGTTTGGAGAAACTTGGTTACAAGAGCATATTGACGAAGATAGTCTTAAGTCAATTTATAATGCTGGCAAGGATATTAGTAACCTATCGCCGTATACACATTTAGCAAAAAACAAAATATCACCACCACTTGATTTTAAAGATCCGTATTTTCACGATGTTGCACTGCATTGGCAGAACGATCTAGTTGCTCCTTATCTAAAAGACTTTCTAGGCGATAAGATTAAGCATCACTATCATGATATAAAAACAATAAAATCAGACACGAATGGTATTAAATCGGTTGATGAGTTTACCGCTGATTATTATGTTGATTGTACTGGTCAAGCAAGACTTCTTAGTAGACAGTTTGGGATAGAATATATTCCGTTTGATGATCTACATTTAGATTCAGCTATAATACATACTATGCCTAAAACAAACAATTTGTATACCGAAGCAATTAAAAGAAAGTTTGGTTGGGAATGGTCAATACCTCTACAAGACAGAAATAATAGAGGGTATGTATATTGTTCTAAGTGGGCTACTGAACAAGAGATATTAGAAGAAATTGGTGTTAAAGATAATTACGAAACAGTTAGTTTCTGTGCCGGTGCTTTAACTTCTATTGCTTATGAGAATATCATATCAACTGGACTATCGGCACACTTCATAGAACCACTAGAAGCTACTAATATTGAATTTAGTGTATTTACTATTAAATGGTTTATGGAAGCAGTAGAAGCTGGATACGATTACGATGTACTGAATGATAAACTGTGCACGTCTGTAAGAGAGATTAGAGATTTTATTATTTTACATTATCACAACGATGATAGGTTTAGGACAATAAACAATATTGAATTCAGGGGTACGGTAGAACCTTGGCATCCTTTTAA
>DGBH01000093.1 GCA_002384205.1 Bacteroidetes bacterium UBA4009 | reverse complement strand
ACACCAAATTTGTCGTGCATACATGCAATGTCACTTGCCCAATCGCTCATTTTTGTACCTCTTTTTTGTTCATGATTTATAATAACACATATGTCACGTGTTGTCAACTTTATTTTTAAGATATTGAATTTTATCTTTAAGTACTAACTTAGCTTGTTTAGCCTTGTTAATGTACTCAGCTGGTGCCTTTTCAGCTTCTAAGGCAGCAACAATAGCGTGCTGGTACTTATGAAGCTCTTCTAAAGAAGCGATTCTGCTTGTGTAATCTTCTTGTTCCATATTTTTATCCTTATACGAAGAAAGCGTCAAGTGTATCAATTTTTTCTGCTGACCAACCTACGGCCTCGAGAATAGATTGAAGCGGACTTAGAAATACTTTTTCGAACTGAGTTTCGTGGTCAATGTATCCATGTAAGCCAAATTCTTTTGGAAGAACACCTGGAAACGAGATGATGTTTTCTTTAATAGGATTAGGCTGCCTAAGATGCAAGAATTTAATTTTGTCACCGCCGGAGATTGATGTGAACTTTTTATCTAGTCCATTTTCTTGTAAGTAGTAATTATAAAGAATAGCACCGCGAACATGCATTGGGCAACCTTTCTTATATAGATTGCCGCGATCACGGTACTTGTCAATGTTATCAGTACCAGAGTTACGAGCGATAGCTTCAGGAGGAAGCTTGTAGAACTCTTGACGGAACTCTTCAATAAACCTCTGTACTGCCAACTCATCACCATTCATAATAACATCGAATGAGCCTCTTAACTTGTCGCGGCAAACTTCTGGAGTAGATGACCGAACTGACTCAAGACCTGTTACTGATATCTTAGGCTTATCATAGTGAACACCTTCAGAGTTGAGTGTATTCATAATGTAACGCTTCTTAGCAATGAAGACTGTTTTATCAGTAATCTTTTCGCGCTTCATTACCATAGCTTGGCGATATGCACCCATCTTAGATGCAAGATCGATATATCCATTCTCAAGTACTTCCTCGATTTTCATCTTGCATACTTTATCAAGGAACTCTTCGCCTTGCGTACGAGTAACGTCTGCATTACCGAAAGAAGCTTTAATCACTGCTGACATATCAACGTAAATTGAATCGGTATCAATATAGATGATGTAGTCTTTATTATCTGTTTTAAGCAATTTGTTTAGATAAACGTTTACCGATTTCTCTGCCCAACGGATAGATAGCTGACCAGATGTTGTAATCGCTTCTGCCATATCGTTAATATAGTACAAGAAGTAAATATTAGCTGTTGCGCCGTACAACGAGTTCATAGCAATTTTGATGGCCATTTGCTGGTTGTGTAGACTATTTGCTTCACGTTTAAGGTTTGCTTTTTCTACAGGGTCTTTAGCATTTTCAAGAGCTTGCTCGACTTTAAGCATGTTCTGTTTGATTACGCTACGATTGCCGTAATATTCATCAATGATTGAAGGAATTACACCTTTAAATTCGTTTGTAAAACATGCACCATTAGCTGCAACAGATACAGATTTATCATTATTCTGGTACTTATTAAGTAACACCATATCTTGAGAAACATATTCACGGCGGTCTTCAATGTAAGTTTCTGGTGACATGTTATATTGCAACATTAAGTGTGGGTATAGAGAGTTCAAATCGAATGATACAACCCAAGGATGCATGCCAACTTTTGGATCCTTAACATATCCACCAACAAGATCGCCAGCTCGTTGGCCAGGACCACTTTTAATTGGCGGGACACGACCTTCTTTAAGAAGTCTACGATAAAGAGTTGTTTCCCAAATACCAACTGTACCGAAAGCATCATTGAAGTTTACACCACCACCATAAGCAACAGTCATAACTAAAGAAAGCAGAGCGGTTTCGTCTTCAAAGCGTTGAATAAGCCACGTATCTTTAAGGTTATAGTCAAGATACAATTGTGGATTTTGTTCATACAATTCAGTAAGAGTACCGTACTCAGAGTAATCGAGCTTTGCTTCGCCAAGTACTACGTTAGCAATGTGATCGAGCTTCCACGATTCTTGTGGACCGTACTTATAACCAAACTTTTTGAAAACATCCATGTAGTCAATAACAGCGATGCCAGAGATTTCGTAGGTTTGTTGCATTTTGCCAAAGAATTCGCGGCCAGTTTGGCGCAGACCACGCCAAGGAGATAGATCTCTTACCCACTCTTCGCCAAACAAACTAGTCATACGAGTAATAATGTATTGAATATCAAAGTAAGCTACGTTCCAACCAGTAACAATATCCGGATAATCATTCATCCATAGTTGTTTAAAACGACGTAGTAGTGCTTCTTCAGTATCAAACTTCATGAAGTGAATGTTATCTGGATCAATATCAAGCAGAGTCTTAGACTTGTCGTAATCTTTACGACCAAGCAGGTGGTAATCATTAGATTTTGAAGACTTATAAGCGATAGAGGTAATTTCTTTATCAGCAGTATTCATGTCTGGATAACCATCGCTAATATCAACCTCGATATCAAATGATGCGATATTAATTAAAGAAGTATCGAATTTAATATCAGACGGATATTTTTCTTGAATGAACTGCGCAATGTAATTTGTGCTACCGGCAATTTGCATGCCATGAACATCTTTGTATTGCTCAATCCAGTCTTTAGCTTCTCGCATCGTATCCATTTTGATTGGAGATAGCGGGCGCCCATTAGCTAAAGATGTGTAATTTGACGCAACATCTTTTTTGCCACTAATAAAAAGAGTAGGAGAGAACTTTACTTTACGTTCAAATCGCTTACCATTTTCATAGCCGCGCCATAGAATGTTGTTAGCAAAGCGCTCAACTGATGTGTAAAAACTAGACATATTGATCCTTATTCATAATATAGAACTATAATAACATTATATCGGGCAAATGTCAACAGTTATTTTCGTGAGTCAATCTCAGACATAATTATGTCATCTTCTTTATCTTTTGCAATAAGGTAAGCCATACCTCGTATATCATCTAGCAGATTGTTACAGTATATTTTATCATAGTCTGGCTTAGCATTTCTAACTCTATGCAGGTTGCAAGCCATGT
Organism: Bacteroidetes bacterium UBA4009; assembly: GCA_002384205.1. Lineage (GTDB taxonomy): Bacteria > Bacteroidota > Bacteroidia > NS11-12g > UBA9320 > UBA9320. The sequence goes on along the minus strand of DGBH01000093.1, from coordinate 12,665 downwards.
CGTGCATTACATTAATTCTTTTAATAAGATCTTCTACAGAATGTTGCATAATTGCTCCTTAAATTTGGGTATATTCAAAGTTTTGACAAAGATCACCTTTTGCTAAAAACGCTGCACCGTTACGAAGATGAAATCTTTCTGCAGCGTCTGTAAGAGGGCTTAAGGTAACGAATCTCTTAATGTGCGGATAGTCACGCTTGATCGCGCCGGCAGCTGCAAAAATAATATCGCGACCAGCGTTTTTGCTGTAGCTCCAAACTGTGTAGAACATAACAGTATCTGGATTAGTAGTGTTTTCCAACCCTTCTTCTGTTATAGCAATACCATTAGTAAATGCTACGCATACTACAGATGCCATTTTACCGTCCTCGTCTTCAAGCGCATAAGCTTGGCGGCCATCTTCAAGTCGCCAGTCCATATCTAAATGAGGCCGGACAGGATCATCCTTAAGAATATATCTTTTCCAATTATCTAAATCTAAATTAATCAGTTTTCTCATAATATCCTCTATGTCGTTATTTCACTGAAGTTCTTTACTTTATCGAATTTAATATGAGACATGAATTTATCACCAAACTGATGTCCACGGTGGGAGATAACAAAGATATTATCATCTGAATTTAAATTGTGAAGTGTTTCAATCAACATTTCAATACCTACACCATCTAACGCCCCATCTAGAGTCTCGTCTAGAATAAGTAAGTTAGTTGATACAGAATTACGAAGTTTTGCTACTGACCGCCATGCTAACATAATAGCGAGTGTGATACGAAGCTTTTCGCCTTCAGAGAATGAAGCATAGGAAAAAGTATCACGGAAACGAGATTTGATTATTTCGTTAAAGTTTTCGTCAAGCTGAAAATCAACAAACAAGTCAAAAGCTTGCAAATACTTGTTAATCAGTTTATTCATTACTGGAACGTATTGTTTAATGATTCTAGCTTTGATGCCACCATCTTTAAGCATTGCGCCAGTAACACTGATAACTTCTTTTTCATTGAACAGTTCTGTTTGTCGAGATTCAATGTCTTGTAGAGTATTGTGGTAATCATCAAGCTTACTCATATCAACTGCTTCGACTTCTTCTTCTGCCGCGGTCAACTCGTTCTTATAAGACATTAGAGCATTCTTAGCAACTTTGATTGTTGCACGTTGATCACCGATAGTAAGATTAATAGTTCTCATTTGATCTTCAATACTAGAAATAGACTCAAGACGATCGTCATATTCCTTAGCTTTTAGAGCTAATTTCTCAAGACCAGTACACAGTTCAGTTACTTTCTTATCTTTCTCAGTAATAATACCAACTTTGAAATCATGCTCAATACCTTGTTTACACGTAGGACAATCATCATGATCTTTATAGAATGATAACTCTTTTTCGTGTGAACGCACTTGGCTTTCGATATCACGGCGCAGCGATTTAGCTTTTTCCGACTTGGCTTTCATGTCAGCTTTATCTTTAATATCGTCTAAACATATTTCAAGAATATCATTCTGAATATCCATAATAGCTTTTGCTGATTCGATATCTTTAATGTGAGCAGACATCTTTTCACGAATCTTCTCAGCTTCATCTTCACGAATCTTACGAATAGAATCGTTATGCTCTTTAGCAGAGTCTATACGAGTTTCAATCAAATCTTTCTGATAAGAATTCTCGTTAATACTTTCTTTATTAGAACTAATTTTATCTTTCAACAAAGTGTTCATAGTACTAAAGACTTGAATATCAAGAAGATCCTCGATGATTTCACGACGACCATGCGCAGGAAGTTCCATAAATGGTACATATGTAGCACTACCAAGAATTACAATCTGTGTAAACGATTTATAGTTTAGTTTAAGAATGTTCATCTCAAGATAAGTTTGATAATCACGTACTGCCGCATCTTGGTTTACTAAAACACCGTTTAAGCTAATTTCAAAGTAGTTTGGTCTTAGCCCGCGTCTAATTCGATATTGTTTTGTACCAATGTTAAAATCAATTTCTACTTCAAGCTCTTTTTGGTTAATAGAGTTTATAAGCTGTGGCTTATTGATTTTGCGGAAAGCTTTGCCGTATAATGCAAACGTAATAGCATCTAACAAGGTTGACTTGCCGCTTCCATTAGAACCACTGATCAGAGTAGTCTTGCTTTTGTCAAAAAGTATTTCAGTAAAAACATTACCAGATGATAATACATTCTTGTATCGAATTTTCTTAAAATGGATTTTCATTATATATTCTGTGCCTCAATATACAGTTCATCAATTAATCGTTTAATTTGAATTTTGTCAACTTTTGTTTCTAGCGCGTTGATGTAGTCGTGCAAGATGTCTTTAGTATCTTTAGTTTCATCTAACATTTCGTCAAGTCCTTCAGATTCTAAGCTAAGAGAATCTTCTATAGACTTAACATCTGCTGCGCCGGCATCAGTTAGTTTATTCAAAAACAGATCGTAGATGTAAGGGTTTGTTCTATTCTTAACAATAACTTTTATAAAAGTATCTTTAAGATTGCTTACGTCTAAATTAGCAATATCGTCAATAGTCATATCAGCATCATCATATTCGATTTTATAAAAGATTATGTTAGGATTCAGAATCCATTCTAGCTCGCGAGTTTCTGTATCTAGAACACGGAAGCCACGCTTACCTTGATAATCAGACCATGTCATCTCATAAGGAGATCCAAGGTATGAAATATTGTTATATGTAGAAGGATGATGAAAATGGCCTGAATATACTGCTTCGAAGTTAGTGAAGACATCTCGTGTTAGACCATGATCGCAAAGGTGGCCTTTATCCATTTCAAATCCCTGAATAGAGAAGTGACCCATACACAGCTGTGCATCTGATTCGTGGATTTTTTCTAACATATCTTTATAGTTACTATTATTAATCCAAGGAACCATCAGAAACTTAGTAGACCCAAGCTGAAGTTCTTTACACTCATTTTCGTAAATATTAAAGTTAGAATATTCTCGCAAAAGTAAATCCATAGAGTTTACTTCATTAGTATTTGTATAATATGTAGTATGATTACCAACTAGAGCATGGTACTCAATTCCTCTAGACGCGATTTGATCAAAGAAGAACTTCTTACCACGCTCAAGAGAAACATAGTTAATAAACTTACGACGATCAAATGTGTCACCAAGATCAAAAATAATTTTAATATCATGTTCATCAATGTATGGAAAGAATACTTCAGAAAAGAAACGTTCTTGGTGATCTAGAAATATCTTAGAATCACCGCGAACGCCAATATGCATATCAGTTACAATCGCTATTTTCAAGTGTCGTCTCCATCAGCTTCATCAGCTTCTGCCTTTTTAAGAGCTTCAGTTTCTTTTTTCTTAGCTTTGTCTTTAGCAAGTTTATCTTCAAAATCTCTTACAAAATCGTTCATATAATCTGCAGCAGTATTCAAATGTATATCTTGACCATCGCCAGTGTATGTACCACCAGTAGCAATCATATGCTGAGAAGATTTAAAACGAATGTACATTTGCTTCTTTTCTTTAGCAATCCTACGTAAGAACGCGTACCATATAATTTGTGTAAAGTATGCAAAAGGATTCTGAGATTTCTCTTCGTTAAAGTTCATAATATAAAGGAGACAATTCTCAATACCGTCTGATATCATATCTTCTTTATAAGAGTAACCTGAAAAGTTTGGTTTGGTTGCTAATCGCGTAGCAATCTGATAGATGCAAGTGCCAATATAATCTGGGACTCTTGGTCTGTCATCGCCTGCATCTTCTGCTTCACGAGATAGTCTCTTATACTCGATTAGGGCTGCTAGCAGGTCTGGATTGTTTACGTAATTTCGTGTGGCACGTCTTTTTACCATTGAAAAATAACCTCCTTAGTTTGATTTATTATTATAATAACACAATTACACGCCACTGTCAACCAGTTTGTTTATAAAATTATTTTAATTTTTGTGAAAATAACTGTTGACAACTTCTGGAAACCGTGTATAATAGGATTATGTCCTTTAAACAATACTAAGAAACAACTAATCTGTTATACTAGATCCCAGTATCATGACTAGCAAAAATGGCAACGATCTATTCCTTTCTTGCTCGATTCCTTCTCTTTTCACACTAATGGAAAAGATCGTTGCCTTTAATCTGTTATACCAGATCTCAGTATCGTGACTAGTCACTCCGCGCAGCGGAAATTTAAATATCAACTGTGTATACCTTAAACTGAAATTGCTCTGTACCATAGATCTCAATACGTTTCTTGAAATGCTGGAGAGTGTAATTTTCGAACGAGCCATGCGATAGATCATCGGCAATATCATACAGTGTTGCTTTGTCTGACCCGTTACCTTTACGCAATGTTCTACCAATAGACTGAAGAACTTTTACTTCAGATTTAGAACCAGAAGCAAAGATAACATTATCCAAACGTTTAAGATTTACACCAGTTGAGAACGTACCAAAAGAAGCAAGAATATCATGTTGTTTGATAGGATCATTTTCAACTAAATGTCTAATACGTTCGCGCTCGTCACCGCTTACTCCACCATAGATAAAGTGCAATTCACGGCCTTCTTTCTTAAGCATTGGCTCAAGAATCTTACCATGCTTTTCAACAAGATCAAATAAGACCAAATTATTCTGACCTTCTAAAGACCATAACAAGTTTCTAATAAACATATTTCTTTTTTGACTATTTACAAGATATTCACGTTCAGCAGGATAGCGCTTTTGAGCTTCTTTGATTTTTTTGAATTCGGTGTGGAATATCTTACGATTTTCTTTGCTATGTGATAGGACAATTGCTTTAATATTAAAGTCTGCAACAGTTCCAGCATCCATAAGATCTTTAGTAGTAACGTGCTTACGCACAGAACCAAAGCAACCCTCTAGAACAAGACGGTGTGTTTTACTTTCTTCTGATTTCAAAGTACCAGTGAAACCGTGTCTATAGTAACATTCATCAAGACCTTCCATAATCTTCTGAAGTGATTTAGCTTGGAATAAATGAGCTTCATCACCAAGCACAACTTTAAATTGGCTGAACCAATCTTTGCTGACTTTCATCAGTGACTGCCAAGTTGAGATAACGATAGGATGATTTGTGTTTTTATCAACACCACCTTGAATCTTATAGATCAATGATGGATCACACCCATAGTCTGCAAAGTCACCAGCCATCTGATGTACTAATGAAATAGTAGGTACAATAATAAGAGTACGATGTTCAAAAGCTCGAAAGTAATGTTGCTGAATCAAATAAATGATTAACGATTTACCTGAGGATGTTGGAGATAGAGATAAAGAACGGCTGTCTCTAATAGCATCTACGACATATTGATTTTGATAATCGCGTGGTTCGAAAGGACAATTAACTTCTTTAGCTAATTGATAACCGTAATCATCTGGTGTAGGTTCACCATTCATCATGTGATCAGGAGCTCTTAACTCATAATCGCGATCTTCACAGAATTTTTTAAGGCGATGGAACAAGCCAACATATAGAACAGGTCTCATAGGTTGGAATAAACGAATTACTCCATCCCACATACGATTCTTGTAAGCCGGAGAAAACTGATATCCTGAAGGTTTGAAACTAAAGTATTCACTCAGCTCCATAGCAACACCAGGATCTGATCGTACAATTAAATGTACAGCATTCTTTACTTCAACATTAATCACATCTGACATAACTAAGGCACCTTATTCATTATAATCTATACTACTATTTATATAGAGTAGCATAGTCGTTTTCGATGCCTAGTATTCTCCGTGCTGGAATTTGAGTACATCAATCATAGACTTTATAATAAAGTTTCTTGAGTGTATTGTTTTGATGATATCTTCAAGATAATCTGCGTTAGCTGAATGATAATCGATTCTAAGACTTAAGCGAATAATATCTTTATCTGCTTGAATCCATTTATCAAGGTCTTGACGAATGATTTTTTTAGGATTTGGCTTCCATCCGTGATCTTTAAGATCTTCTTCAGCCATTGAACCGTCGAGCCACTCACGTTTAGCAAGCTCAAGTTCTTTATAGTCATAGCGAAGCTTCTTTACTTTTAAAGCTTCCTTATAATACATAGTGTAATATTTGTTATGTAATTCTGGAATTCTTTTAGCAGCTTGCGCTAAGTTTGTGTCATCGATTGTGGCATCTTTAGCCCAGATGTCGCTTATATCTTCAACGCTCATAATATAACCTTTTTAGTTTGCAGGTGTTTACATTCTTATTCTATCACATATTGAAGCGAATGTCAACTAATTTTTTCAAACACCATATTAGTATATCTAAAGGTAACGGTACATTCAGGGTAAATTATGTCGGAGTTAGTAACATCGAGGGCTACACCGCTCAAAGAAGTTGGGAAGCACTCAGTAAAAGTAAAATTAAGATTTGAATTTCTAGAACTACTTTCTATAATAATTGAAATATCAGATCTTTCTCCGTGTTTGCTGGATACAAGGGCAGCTCGTTGATTTGAAGATTGAGGAGTTCCCATCCCTTCCATCCATCTCAAAATTTCTTCATAGTTTGTCATATTCTCATCTACTATAAAGGACAGATCGAGATCAGAATAATCTATGCGGTCTGGTGTCTGAAAGATGTTATGGATAGGAGAAGCCTGTTGAGGTGCCACCATGCTCAACTGAGGCAAATTTACTCTTTGAGTATAGAATTCAACACTCGGAAGCCTATCTACAATGACTTTAAATGATATTGGTGATAAATAATTTGTAATCATATGAAATTTCCTGTTGACATTTGATAAAAGCTATGGTATATTTATAAATAACGCACAGAAACAATATGTGGATACCAACAAAATGGACACGCAGTTGCCTGGTAATCAAGACCCTGTCGATGATTGTACACATTGGGTCGGAAAAATATAGGTTGACATTACTATAGTTATGGTATAGAATGGTAAATATAATGAATCTTATGGAGAATAAGCTTTGAGTGAACAATTTAGAATTCTGACAGCTCGCCAACACGTTCGTGAGCGCATCGGCATGTATATGGGCTCTAGCTCTCAAGAAGAAATCGAGCGCTTTATTATGGGTGTATGGAAAACCGCAAGGTATGTTCCCGCCTTATCTAAAATGGTTGATGAAATTCTCGATAACTCTATCGATGAAGCTATCCGCACTAACTTTAAATTCGCTAACAGAATCGATGTATCAGTTAAAAATGGTGTAGTTGTTGTTACTGACAATGGCCGCGGAATTCCTCAAGAAGAAGTCTTTGACGAAACTAGTGGAGAAAAGATTCTTCAGCCAGTTGCTGCTTGGACACGAGTAAATGCTGGTACAAGTTTTGATGATAGCCGAGTTACTATCGGTACTAACGGTGTTGGTTCAGCTGCTACAAACTTTTTATCATCTAAGTTCGTAGGTAAGACGTGGAAGAACAAAACACTCATTACTGTTAAATGCAAAGACGGTGGCGAGCACGTTGATGTAGATGTAAAGAGTGGTACACACATTGAAGGAAGTGGAACTGAAGTTTCCTTTATACCAGATTACAGCCTTTTCGAAGTTAACAGCTTAGATGATTTTGATACAATTGCTCTTGTTGAAGATCGTATGGTTAGTCTTCAAATGGCTTTCCCTGAAATTTCTTTCTCCTTTAATAAGAAGCGTATCAAAGTAAACGATCTTAAAAAATATGCTAAACTATTTGTTGGTGAAGATGGTGACGCTATCATCGATAAAACTGACAATCTTTCATTCTTCTACGCTACGTCAGAAGATGGCTTCCGTTCTAACTCTTTTGTAAATGGTGTTAACACACGACAAGGTGGTACCTATGTAGACTATCTTACAAATGCTGTTCTAGACGAACTTGGAACGATGATTAAGCGCAAGCACAAAATCGAAGTTGCCAAGTCGACTATTAAGAATGGTCTTACATTTGTTATGTTTGCAAGGAACTTTACAAATCCAAAGTTCGACTCTCAAACTAAAGAACGTTTAACAAATCCTATGACTAACGTTCGTGATCACTCTATAGAATCTGGTGTTAAAGACGCTGCTAGTGTTGCTCGTAAGATTATGACGATGCCATCTATTATTGATCCGATTGTTGAAGCTCAACTTGCTAAGAAAATCGCGGCTGATAAACGCGCTGCTACATTAGCGCAAAAAGGCTTACGTAAAGTAAAAGTTGCAAAGCACATTTCTGCAAATAAGCCAGATGCTACACTTAAGATTGTTGAAGGTGATTCAGCTATGGGATTCCTCCTGAAGGTACGTGATCCTAATAAGGTAGGTGCTTACCCATTACGAGGTGTAATCATGAACACTTGGGACATGAAACCGGCAGACGTATTGAAGAATAAAGAATTGTCAGAACTGGTTGCTGTTTTAGGATTAGATATTAATGATCCAAATAGTGTTGACGATATGACATACAAATTTATTGCAACACTAACCGACGCTGACCACGATGGTATCGGTCATATTAGTCCTTTGCTGATTGCTTTCTTTTATAAATTCTGGCCGCGACTGCTGCTAGAAAAGAAAGTTAAAATTACGCGTACTCCTATTATGATTTCTACTAAAGCTAAAGAAGTTAAATGGTTTTACACTTACGAAGAAGCTGGTAAATTCAAGACTGATAACACCGGTTGGAAGCACCGTTACATTAAAGGGCTTGGAAGCCTCATCGAGGAAGAATATTCTAAGATTATTAATGAACCATTGTATGATATCGTTACCGTTGACGATGCTAAGATATTCGAAATGATGTTTGGCAAGGAAAGCCAACTTCGCAAAGACTACATGATGGCGTAATAAAGGATTAGTAAGATGGGTACCCATAAATCAAAAGAAGAAGATACAGAAACCCGCGATCTAGTAGCAGAATTTTTAGCCAAAGGCGGGGAAATTAAAAAAGGTAAGACGAAATCTATGCCAAGTGAGCTAGGTATTAGCAACGTTACTTGGGGTAAAAAACTAACTAAGGACGAACGTATCGCTAAAGAAAAGAAAATAGAGTAAAGGAAACAAAATGCGCGAACAAATTATTGAAAAATACTTCAAATAACTGTTGACAGTTGATAAGAACTGGTATAATATAGTAATATATTAAATAAGGAACCAATATGAGTTTGGATCAATTTATGTCTGAAGAAACGAACACTACCTCTCAAGGTGATTACCCTATTAGTATGGTAGCCTCGAACGAGTGGAAGTCTTTTGCTATGTATACTGTGGAGTCAAGAGCGATTCCTAATATGATAGACGGACTGAAGCCTGTTCAACGTTTCTACCTATACTCGTCCATTGTTAACTCAAAGCGGGACTTCAAAAAAGTATCCGCAGTTGCTGGTATCATTTCGGATTATGGGTACAATCACGGAGAGGCATCTGCTGCAGGGGCAGGTCAACTTATGGCCGCAACATGGAACAACAACATCTGTTTAGTCGAGGGTAGAGGTTCTTTCGGTACTCGACTAATTCAAGAAGCTGGTGCTGCACGTTATGTATATACACGCTTAAGTGAAAACTTTGAGAAGTATATCCGCGACATTGACCTCGCCCCTGCGCATGATGATCCAGAGCACGAACCACCATCGTTCTATGTCCCTGTAATCCCTCTAGTATTAGCTAATGGTACTAAAGGTATTGCCACAGGCTTTGCTACAAACATCCTTCCACGAAGCTTAAAATCACTCTCTGATGCTGTTCGTGAGTACTTGTTGAGTGGTACTATTGCCAAGAGGCTTCCAGTGTCTTTCCCTGAATTCAAAGGTAAGACTGTTTATAATTCTGCAGAAGAACGCTTCAACGTTTTTGGCAACTTTGTAAAGAAATCAAAAACGGTAATGGAAATTACTGAAGTACCTTATGGGTTTGATCGTGAGTCTTATATTAAGATCCTTGACAAGCTGGAAGAAGACGGTGATATCGTTTCTTATGATGATCTTTGCGATAAGAGTGGTTTCTCGTTTGAAGTCAAGCTCAAGCAAAACACATCAGCTAACTGGAATGACGACAAGATCATACAGAAGTTTAAACTAAGTAAACCACTTAGCGAGAACTTAACTGTAATCGATTTTGATGGTAAGCTTCGTGAATATACTGACGAACGTCAGCTCATTAAAGACTTCTGTGATTATCGTCTTGGTATACTACAGGGCCGGATAGAACTTCGTCAAGCAGAAGCCTCAGAATCATCACGGTGGCTAGACATTAAGATGCAGTTTATTCAAGCTGTACTTGACGAAAAGATTGTGTTTAAGAATCAGAAGAAAGCAAATGTTGGTAAGCAGATACTTGCTGAAACAACCGCGGTAGAAAATGATGTAGATAGACTCTTACGAATTAACATTATGAGTCTTACAGACGAAATGGTAAAGGAACTAGCTAAGGAAATAAAATCAGCTCAAGCAGAATTAAAGTTCTGGGCTAAAGAAACTCCTAAGTCTCAATTTGAAACAGACTTACAGGATATCATGTAATGACTCTTAATGAAATATTGTTTATTGTAGCAGTTAGCCAGCATCAACGTTGGCGAGACGGAAAGATTAATCTTAAAGGATTAATAAATTTCTTCTACAGAGACTCTGTAGATTATTGTTTAGAAGCATGGATCTCTTGGAAGTTAAAAAATAAATGAAAATTGAAATCACCGAGCTAGACACCACTCTAACAGAAAACTTTATTACTTTCTGCTGCGACGAGCTTGGAGTTTATCCAGAATTGATTACTGTAGAAGGTTGGGATGAACCTTTTAAAGATGGCGCTCTTGGGCTTTGCTATGAAGTTGGCACCAAGGAAGATTATCTTATTATGGTATCTAAAGAAGGAAGAACAGTTACTGAGATCTATGACACTATAGCGCACGAAATGATTCACGTTAAACAGTTTATGTTACAAAATCTCAGCAAGAATTTATGTCAAGAAAGTAAACCAGTCTATAAAGAACGATGGTGGGAAGCTGAAGCTAAAGAAAAAAGTTTTGATTTAGTTAAAAAATACGTTAACATTCTAACTAATCTAACATAAGAAAAAGGAACACCTAAATGCTAGATATTCTTCTAATGAATTTTATTTTTTGGTCTGTGTGGATCTCTATTTCCTACCTGCCGTATTTGCTTATGCAAAGAATTATTGATACATACTAAATAACTGTTGACATTACGAACAAAGTGTGTTAGTATAGTATTAATAACAGGTTTAGGTTCCTTAGCTCAGTGGATAGAGCAGCCGCCTTCTAAGCGGCAGGCCATTGGTTCGAATCCAATAGGGACCACCAATATTAAGGAATAAAAGTGGCGATCAAAGTAAATGGATGATAGAGAACAAATTGTAGCTAATTTACGAGCTAGGATCGCTGCTCTGAGAAAACGCCTTGACCTCGGAATTGAATCTTTTGAAGATATGCCAGCTCCCAGTATCAACAACTCTGTAACAGAACCACAGAGACCAAAAGTAGAACCTGACTGGGATGCAATTGCTAAACTCACTGCTAAAAACGACGAACGCGAGGCAAAAAGTGCAGAGCTAGCTGCTATGAAAGAAAAATTAATGGGAAAGAAATAGAAATCATGGATATGAAAATAAAATTCTTAGCAGTAATATTACTTACAACACTCACAGGACCTGTGTTTGCGGAAACGGTCCAAGATCATTATAAAGAAGTGATTGAACAAAACCCATATAGCATTGAAGTGTGTAAGGACGTAACTGTACCTGGCAAGAAAAATACTGACGGTGCTATCTTTGGAGGTATACTTGGCGGAGTACTAGGTAATCAATTTGGCAACGGCGATGGCAAAACTGCAATGACAGGAGTTGGTGCTATCACTGGTGCAATCTTAGGTGGCGGTAACGGCAGCCTTTCGACTATACAACGCCAGTGTCAAGTTGAAACACGCTATGAAGAAACTCGACGCAAATTATACAGTCACAGTACAGTTACATTTTATAACGAAGGTAAAAAACATACACTTAAATTTCAAAAATAATGAGACACCAAATTTAGCTCGCGTGGTGGAATGGTATACACAACACACTTAAAATGTGTCGCCCTTAGGGCTTGAGGGTTCGAGTCCCTCCGTGAGCACCAAAACTAGTTAACTCGTCTGATACTTAGCGCTGAACTAGATAAGAACGGTTTTATTGATACAGAGTCACCTTGGTTTCCACCTATAATATTATAGTACTCTGTATTGTTTTTTATAGTAGTGCTTACATAGAAACCAACGTGACCTTGCCATCCTTGGTCCCCTCTTGGAAAAACGATAATGTCGCCTTGTCGAGGATCTTTAACCTCTTGCCCATACGTTAAGAAACTTCTAGCGGTTAGGTAATAGTCACTAACAGATTCAGATGTTGGATAGAGATTTTCTAGTAGAATCATATTTACAAAGGCTGCACACCACTGTACTGTGACTGGGTCGATGCCCATTATACTTTTAATGAGCTCGCGATCTTTAACTTCGCCGAGGCCGTGATAATAGTAAGCTTTATGTGCGAGGGTTTGTGGTACTGCACGGCTGCGCGAATAGGAACTTTTCTCTTCCTTTTCGCTACACGAAGCAAGCACAAGTGCTGTAAATATGATTAATAAAAATTTCATGTTACGTGTTATTTATATGTTGACAAATGGCTAAATATAGCATATAATATAACTAACGATTACAGGAGAACCACACGAATGAGTAAAGTTTTAGT
>DGBH01000072.1:5984-6910 GCA_002384205.1 Bacteroidetes bacterium UBA4009 | reverse complement strand
TTGCTCTTAATATTGCCCTTACTAACAAGCGGTGCCTCATACTCATAATCTGCATAATATGCGCTATGTCTCTCTGCTGGTATTATGGGAGCGTGAACCGCTTTGTGTGAGAGAATCATTGCAAAGGGTTTATTTTTGCCATTCTTTTTTAAAAAATTCACAGCTTGTTCATTCAAATAATCGGTCATATTACCATCAATTTGTTTAATAGTCCCTTCATCATTTACTACGCCATTAACAAAAATCCCCTGTCCTTTAAAGCTGAGCCATCGGTCAAACCCTGGACGACGAGAATCATCAAGTCCCATGTGCCATTTCCCGATATATGCTGTTTTATAGCCATTCTCGCGCAATTGTCGTGGCCATGTCATTAGCGTATGGCTGATAACATCTAATCCTATACGATCGTTGTTTATAACGGCATGTTTTTGCGCATACTGTCCTGTAAGAAAACTGGCTCTACTTGGTGAACATAAAGGTGTAGCTACAAAGAATTTTTCAAATGTCGCCCCCTCTTTTGCAATTCTGTCAATATTTGGAGTTTTTGAAACTAGATTTCCTTCAATACTAGTTAATCCAATTTGCTGATCATCGGTTATAATGAAAATAATATTAGGCAAATCAGAAGAACTTTGGCTCACACATGTAAACGAAAAAAAAGAGGTCACAATCATTAAAAATGATAGGCATTTTAGACTAATTATATTTGTACTTTTCATATTCATTCTTAAATAATAAATTTTCATGCGTTATCTCTTAGACTATTCATTGTTGCGGATTTGCCTTTTAGATTCTTGATTCCCTTCTATTCCCATCATTTCTGAAGAGAACGAAGCCGCAGGAAGCCCTTCTTTATTAAACAAATTAGGGATTGCTGTATCTGTCCACCCAAAACGCACATGTAACTGGTTGCTTTACCTTTGAAC
>DGBH01000072.1:2935-5685 GCA_002384205.1 Bacteroidetes bacterium UBA4009 | reverse complement strand
TCTTTTTTTCCATAAGTCTTATTCAATGCCCATAATGCTAATCGCTTTCCAACATCTTGCTTGTTGGCAGGATGAATATTATCAACATCCCCAATATCTGAAGTGACCACCATACCTGTATTGGGCAATTTCATAGTGACACGTTGTGATTCTCGCAATATTGCAGCCATACTATTTGTTTTAGAATTGTAATTATAGGGCGCTATTTGCACATAATAAAAAGGGAAGTCACCTTGTGCCCAATTATTACGCCACGCATTTATCAAAAGCGGAAAAGATTTTGCATATTCTTCAGGAAACCATACATTATTTTCACCCTGATACCAGATAACACCTTTCATATTAAAAGGAATTAATGGAGCAATCATGGCATTGTACAAAACCGTTGGACTTTGTTCATTAAGCAATTGTTTCGGACGGTTTTTAAGATTGGTTTCCTTGTTGAAAAGGCGAAAAGTTGATCGGTTTTCAAAGCATCCTAACATCTTGTATTTCCAGTCACCTTTCAATGAAACTATTACCTTGTTTTCGTTCTTGATAGATGGATATCCCTTATATATGCCTCCGCCACCAGCATTATCCAACACCCGAACTGCTAAAACATTTTTACCATCTTTTAACAATTTAGGAGGAATATTATAAGTTCTATCTTTTTGCCAACCTTCATCTTCTCCTATCTTAATTCCATTAAGGTAGGTAGCATCTAAATCATCTATCGGGCCTAAAAATAATTTGTATCCTTCTTTTGAAATATCGCCATTAAAAGTAAATTCTTTACGGTACCATACTATGGCATCAATGTTGCCAAACTCGGCCTCAAATGCTTTTGGAATTTCGTGCTTTTCCCAAGCTTCATCATCTTCATCGAAATTATTGAATAAAGGCAAATTTGAATCCATGAAGCCATTCATTTCACTATATAGTAGATTCGATAAATCGTATTTCTCCAAGCTATGAATCCAATTCTGATATTTAGATTTGTTTTGTTCTTCAGTTTTTATATCGCTACGAATACTCGAGAATCTTTCAATTTTTTCAGCATAGTCTATTGGCATCCAGCTTTCAACGGGTGTTCCTCCCCAAGTCGATTGGATTAAACCAATAGGGACATCTAATTTATCTATTAAATTTTTTGCAAAAAAATAGGCAACAGCAGAAAAATCGCCTGCATTTTCTGGAGTACATATTTTCCATGAGCCACCACTCTTTTCTTGTGGAGATAATGAAATTTCACGAGGCACATTAAACAATCTAATGTTTGGAAAGTTAGCTTCAGAAATTTCTTTCTCAGAGTTGGTTATTATATCGTTTGGTAACCAGCCTTTCAATGGCATTTCCATATTTGACTGACCCGAACACAACCAAACTTCGCCTAACATAACATTTTTAAGCACTATTTTATTAGCAGATGAAATTTCTATTTGAAATGGTCCTCCAGCTGCAATAGTTTCTAGGTTAGTAGTAAACTTACCTGATGAGTCTGATTTTGCAGTTATTGACTTATCATTCCAAGACGTATAAATATTTATTTCTGAATTAGGCTCTGCCCATCCCCATATTGGAACTTTGCTTTGTTGCTGAAGCACCATATTATCCTGAAATAAGGGTGCTAAAGTAATGTCAGATTTTTTTGTGCATGATGCAAAAAGTTCCATGCAAAAAACCAGTAATAATAATGTAACTCTAATTTTCATATTTTAATTAAATTTAGTTGAAAGTACAGGTAACTATTTATTGTACTTTTCTGATTTCATTGATTTGTATTGTATTCGATTACAAGGTTCTTCATATTAATTAACAACAACAATTTCTTTTGCATTTAATGCCTTGGCTACAACTGTTTTGATGCCTTCAATTTCGATCTTATCGGGAACTTCAATGGATATGGTCCTGAATTCACCTGGTAAAAGGTTAAAATAGGAATCAGAAAAATAAACTGGGAGTACAGACTCGCCATTACTTACTAAATCTAACTCTACGAATGGAGCTGTGATTTTACCTTTATTGCGAACAAAGATTTTCAAAGTATTCCCTCCACCAGAAGCTACTTTAACTGCCAACTTAGTCTGTGCTAGACTATTAAGACCTACCGGTATGTTTGTATAAGTATCGTTACTCCAATAGTCATTTACAGAAATGAGATTACCTCTCTTATCTGTTAGCTTCAATCTTACCAACATCAAATTTTCATCTGACTTTGGTAAATCCATTGTAAAAGCATCTACTTTATTACTTTTTTTCACATCCACAGTCTTGCTCTTGCTAACAAGCTTTTTACCACTCACGCTATAGACTTCAAACTGTGCATTTAATTTCACATATGACTGGTTTGAGGCGTTGATTACCTGCACTTTTTGATTATACAAATTCCATTGAATATGCAAAGGTTCACACGCTTTTTTTATCCCGTAGAAGGTGCCAAAAGTTTTATAATCCCATGAATAGGTTTGTTGTAAAAGACTATACCACGATGGGTGTGTCATCCAATACAGAAGGCCCGAAGTTCCATTGACATCGTCATCCCACATTTTGTCATTCCATGACTCAAACATTATTCGGTGTAAATTATAATTTAATACTTGAGCCCTTTGTGTAAACTCCTCAGCATTTTTGCAGGGTTCTAAACCAAAAGCATCAATATCTTCACAGTATTCGTTCCAACCCACCCAACCATTTACAATGGCATCATGATAGGACCAAACTTCACCACGAGGCCACATATCTTCTTTAGGAATAAACTTTTTTAAAGT
>DGBH01000072.1:1741-2926 GCA_002384205.1 Bacteroidetes bacterium UBA4009 | reverse complement strand
CTCCGTATTAAATCCCGCAGCTATATTTTGATAGTACTGCTTATAATCTCTTATATATTTCCATGGACCACTACTACCCAAGTTTACATATCGTGATTGACCGTGATAATGTCTAGTACCATCGTTTTTTGCTACAATGTTCTGAAAACCCTCCTCAAGATTTCGAGGTGCATAAGTTTCATTACCACATCCCCATATAGCAATTGATGGATGATTAACATACCTTTTAACAATATCCTCAGCATTTTTTAGAAATAATTTATGGTCTAAGGGTCTTAGATTAGAGTCTTCAGTAGAAATCGTAAAATCATTCCAAACCAATATGCCATATTCATCACATAGGTTATAGAAAACTTCTTCAGTATTTTGCCCTAACCAGTTGCGAGCCATGTTGAAGTTTTGTTCTGTATTTAATCTAAAGTAAGGTTCCAAACGTTCACGCGAAACTCTTTTCATTGCATCATCCATACCCCAGTTACCTCCTTTAATAAAGATTGGTACCCCATTGACTTTAATATATAAATATGGATTTAAACTACTCAGCTGGTTAAAATCACTAATACTTACACCATTGCGAAGCTGAGGAAGCACTACTGATGAATTGTTAGAAACATTTTTCAAAATTTGTTTATCAAAAACAAATAGGGGTTTTTTAATTTTAATATCCGTTGGTGAATAATCAATTCTTACGTCTTGTTTTTGAGGTGTGTCTACCATTAGTTCATAAGACATCTCCCTAATCCCAAAACGGATTGTCTTTTCACTACCACTATCGGTTGTTAGTTTTAAATGATATAGTGGTTGATCTCCGTATCCATTTGGCCACCAAAGCTTTGGATTGTCCATTACCAACTGAGGGAATGATTCAGGTGAGAGTATAATACTTTTTCGTTCTCTAGCTGCAAGGCTAAAATCACGATTCACTTTAATAGCACCTATTTCTCCACGTAACCTAACTTTCTGAGATTTATCGCTATTATTTAAAAGTGTGGCTTTAATAGTAATTCTAGCTTGAGATGTATCAGGAAGAGGCAAATTAGTAATGACCTGTGTGTCTTCAATTGATACAGCTCCACCAAAAGATAATCTTACATCCTGCCAAATACCAATAGAACGATCTCTCATTGCGGGCATCCAATCCCAGCCCTCTGTTGCGACAAAAGTAGGACCATCAAGACAGAGTGC
>DGBH01000072.1:0-1628 GCA_002384205.1 Bacteroidetes bacterium UBA4009 | reverse complement strand
ACATTATCCTTATTTTTTAATAGACGTGTAACATCAAAATTCCCTCGAATAAAAGCGCCATTAATGTCTCCCAACAACTGTCCGTTTAACCAAATTTTTGCTCTGTAATTAATGCCATTAAAAATTAGTTTGGCATGTTCTTTTTTATCAATTCCTTGTGGTACGTCAAATTTTACTCGATACCACCAATTCATACGACAAAGTGAATCAGGAATTTGCATATTATTTAAACCAATATAGGGGTCTGGATAGACTCCTTGATCGACGAGAGTAGTTAAGACAGTACCTGGTACGGTTGCGTTATACCACTTTTGGACATTGTAAGATGGCTCTAAAATGGGTTTTGAAACTGCTTTCCAGGCTTCTATCATATCCCATCCTTTAGAAATGACATACTCATTGTCCTGAACCAATGTTAGCGCTCCCTCTTTTACAATTCTTTCCTTAACATTAGTAATAGCAAGAGGGGCATTACCTATTGGCAGGTTTTCTTGCACCTCGTTTAAACCAAAATTATGATTTTGAGAAAAGGCACTAGCAAATACTAATGAAAATAGAAAAATATAAAGTGGATGAAAATTAAAATTATTCATAGTACTTATCAATTAAAATTTAGTAGAAAGCGTGAGTAATCATTTCTGTTTGTTATCATAATTTTTTTGCTCGTTGTGGCTTATTTTATTAGAATTAATACTAATTAAAAAAAATCAATATGTCATATTTATTAATTTTTGTCATAATTTATTAAAAAAAATGGATCTGATGAAAAAGAGGAAGCCGGAAGCCCTTCTTTATTAAACAAATTTGGAGTGGCGGTATCTGTCCATCCAAAACGTAGATGAACTGGTTGTTTTACCTTTGAACTTTTCACTACAACTTGTTCTTTATCTATTTTGGCTACCGCTGGATAATATTTACCGTCTTTTCCTGCTATTTCAAAGAATGTTAAAGCGGTATCTGGACAAAATAAGCCACTGCCTACATTATCAAAATTAACTCTTATCCTATTACCTTCTGTTATAATGCTCTTATATAAAGGACCAGAATAGACAACATCTTTTTTTCCATAAGTTTTATTCAATGCCCATAACGCCAATCGCTTACCTACATCTTGCTTATTTGCTGGATGAATTGTTTCCAAACTTCCAATATCAGAAGTCACTACCATACCAGTATTGGGTAACTTCATTGCTAATCGTTGTGCTTCCCGTAATATTGGTGCATTATTCGATCCATAGTCATGAGGCGCTATTTGCACATAATAAAATGGAAGGTCTTCATGATTCCATATATCACGCCAAGCTTTTATTAGTAATGGAAAAGATTTGGCATACTCTTCTGCATGCGGTACATTATTTTCGCCTTGATACCAAATAGTACCCTTTATTTTAAAAGGAACCAATGGAGCAATCATAGCATTATAAAGCGTCGTAGGACTCTTTGGACTTAAGGCTAATTTTGGTCTGTTTTCTAAATTAAAATTATCATTAAAAAGTCTAAATGCTAATGGGTTTTCAAAACATCCTAACATTTTGTATTTCCATTTGCCTTTTAACGAAACAACCACATTGTTTTCATCCTTGATGCATAAATTACCTTTATAAATACCACCACCGCCAGACCTATCT
>DGBH01000119.1 GCA_002384205.1 Bacteroidetes bacterium UBA4009 | reverse complement strand
CCTCGTTCTTTAAAAGCTTGTATTCTGTCCATTACCTTATAGGTTGCAGGGTTACGGTATATTTTTTCGGGTGTAGTGGTAAAAATATCATCATCCGCATATTCCGTGGCAGCGATGCTGCTGCTGGGTGCTACCCAAATATTTGCTGTTTGCTCTCTTCTAGCGTATTGCTCCTTGGCGTATAATAATGCCATGTCTGTATTGGGTGCATGCACAATACCTACGTGTTTATGTTGCGCACCGCGTTTGTTTTGATGAAAAACCTCATAGGTTTGAAATTGGTCCAGACTTTCAAGGGGCGTAATACCACTCAAATCTAATTTAGCTCTTGTTATCCTTGGGTCTAAGGATATTATTGTTTCACTATTTTTTGTATCCATTGGCTTGATGTTTTGTTAGATTTTATAAAATAAATACCAGGAGAGTATGCAGATAAATTTATCTCGTTTTCACCAGGAAGTATATTGTAGCTGTCGATTATTATACCTAAATAATTAAAAATTATTAAGTTTTCTTTCGATTGAGTTTCTACGAAAAGAATTGAATTTACTGGAGTGGGATAAATTTTAATTTGATTATTTGGGGTGTGAACACCAACTCCTTTTGGCTCCATAACTAATTTTAACTCATCAATATACAATGAACTATTTGGTCCTCGCACAGAATCTGTTTTACCCGAATAAATAATTAAGGCAGCACTGTCTGGCATGGCAGTTTTAGAATAATAATTTATTGGAAGAGTAAAGAATTTCCACTCTGAAGATGCTGGTAAATACAAAATATCATAAGATTTACCAGCACCTTTTTCCCAAGTTCGGTAGTTTATACGTGCGGTATCATCGCCATCAGGCAAATACTTATAATAGCCTTGTAAATATTTAAAAGTATCTGTCGCAAAGCAAGGCGTGTAATAGTCATTGTTTTCTGTGCCTATAAAACAATAGCCATAGCGTAAACTGCCGCTTGCATTGGAGTAGGCATTTTTTACGAGCAACGAGGCGTCGCCTCGAAACGCTTCTGTGCCTGTTACTTTGGTTGTGGTTGGTTCATACAAATAAGAAACGTAAGTATCGTAAACTAACAAATCTAAACTTCGCCAAGATTTAGGAAAGCTTAGTCCTGTATTTTCCCAATCTTCAAATCCGAAGTTAGTTATATCCGGTTGTCGCTGGTTTAGTTTGGTAAAATGTACGTCGTCAAAAAGCACAAAACCGTCTCCATCTACAGCAGCATCAGCATACGAGTAAAAGTAGAGCCATACACTATCTGTAAGTCGCGAACCATTCCATTCTATGGGTACGCTGTATTTTATCCAATCTCCGTTGCTGCTCCCCGTAAATCTAAAATCTACTTTACCCTTATACACTCCTTTATCTCTAAAAATAGCGTAAACACGAGCAGTGTCTCCTATAGCAAGTTCGTGCTTGCTATAAAAAACTAAGCTTAATGCGTCTCCAGAATAGGCAAAACCATTTACGCCATTTGGCTTATCGATGTTATAAGCATAACCACGATAACCTGTTGAATTTTCTATATACGTATTACTTAGTTTTAGGGAATATTTTCCTTCTTTGGCGTCGGAACTACGTTGTACATTTCTCGTTGGAGAATAATAGTTATTAAGTTTAAAATGGTCTCTCACCTCCCAATTTTCAAAATCTCCATTAGGCACCTGTGCAGCTAGCAGCAGGGTATAGAGTACAACAATATATGACAGTAAAAAACGCATTCAATAGACTTATTTAAAAGGCGATATTAGGCAAATGGCCTAACATATTCAGCTTCTTCTCCTAAAATAGCACGACGAACCCAACGACCGTTTTCTTCGGCCATTCTTCGTACTGCAAGTCTTTCAGCATTACAAGGGCCATCGCCGTTAATAACACGTTTAAACTCTTCCCAATCTGGCTCAGTGTATTCCCATAATTTTGTTTCAGGGTTTTTCTTAAGCAATGGATCTGGAAGTACTAAACCTAAATCCCAAATTTTTGGCACATACATATCTAAAAACTGTTGACGCATAGCATCGTTAGTAGCCATTTTTACTTTCCAACGCATAAGTGTTTCCGTGTGCACTGAAATCTTATCACTTGGTCCAAAGAAATGCATTAATGGAGCCCACCAGCGAGTCATAGCAGCCTGTACCATTTCGCGTTGTTTTTTAGTTCCTGTAGCCAAATGCACTACATTATCGTGTCCATATTTTAAGTGGAAAGATTCTTCGTAGCAAATACGCTCCAATGCTCGGCAATAAGGGCCATATGAACCTTTGCTATTCGCCAATTGATTTACGATTGCACCCGCATCTACCAACCAAGCAATAACCGCACTATCTGCCCAAGTAAGAGCAGGATAGTTAAAAATGTTTGAATATTTTGATTTGCCAGTAATAAGGTCGTTTATCATTTCCTCACGACTTTTACCCAGCGTCTCGGCGGCAGAGTATAATAATTGTGCGTGCCCAACTTCGTCTTGCACTTTGGCCATAAGGGCTAATTTGCGTCTGAATCCAGGTGCACGGGTAATCCATGTACCTTCTGGAAGAGAACCTATAATTTCGGAATGTGCGTGTTGCTCTATCATTCGAATAAGTTGCTTGCGATACATGGCAGGCATCCAGTCTTGAGGTTCAATCTTATCTCCTGCATCTATTCTAGCTTGAAAAGCAGCCAATAATTCTGGAGTTTCTTCTTCGGATGAGAATTTTTCGTTGGGGTCTATATATGCGTTACCGTACATGTTTTAGGTGTTATATGTTATCGTGTTTATACTGTGTCTTTTTTCAAACCGCTTAAAATAAAATCACTCAATTTAGTAGCAATTTGTTCAGAGGAAAGGGATCCGTCTTCTTTGTACCACTCTACAATCCAGTTTACGCTGCTTAGAATGGTCAATGCGGCAAATTTTTTATCGGTTTCGTTAAAAATTCCCTCGTTAATGCCTGTTTGGACAATTTCTCTAAACCCAGCTTCATAGGCGTTTCGTTTGAGTATGAATTGATCCAATGATTTACCTGTTAAGTTTCGCCAATCGCGAATAAAAATCATAGCAGAATTTAGATTTTGAGTTAAAACTTTTACATGAAGATTAATAGCGATTCGAAGTTTTTCTTCTGCGTTAAAGTAAATGTCATTCACTTCGGCAATACCTAGCTCAAGCTTATCGGCCATGTCAAAACACGTAATTTTAAGAATATCTTCTTTACTTTTAAAGTGAGAATATAAACTAGCGGGCTCCATCGATAGTGCTTTGGCAATATCTCGTACAGAGGTAGCGGCATACCCTTTTTCTTTGAGTACGTTTTGGGAAGCTGCTAGAATTTCTCTCTTGCGTTCTGTCATTTAGGCTTATAAACTAACGTTCGTTAGGCAAATATATGACTTTTCAGGATACATGCAAATTTCTTGCTAATGAGCGTAACCTAATTAGCTTAGCATCTTTAGGAAGATGAGTAGAAAATTTGTGTTATAGTTTTCGAACTACCATTAAACCGTCTCTTATGGGTAAGAGTATATTTTCTACACGCGGGTCGTTTTGTATTTTTTTGTTAAACGCATCTAATTCCTTGGTGTCATTATCTTCGAAAAGCTCTTTGTCGTCCAATATTTTACCACTCCAAAGTACATTATC
>DGBH01000052.1:6318-15085 GCA_002384205.1 Bacteroidetes bacterium UBA4009 | reverse complement strand
TGCCAAGTAACCCGAGTTATAAAATGAATTTAGGTCTTGTTTTTGGGAGTACTATGCCCTTTTATTATGATGCAGAGAACAGACAAAAAGTGGGCTTTACGATACCAGCGTACCGACGTGTAGATATTGGATTTTCTAAAGTCTTGCTTGATGCCAAAAGCGAGAACAGACCCATGTGGTTACGAAATACGGAATCGTTATGGATGAGTTTAGAGATTTTTAACCTTTTACAAGTGAATAATACCAGTTCCTATATTCTCGTTAAAGATTTTGCCAATACGGTTTATGGTGTGCCGAACTACTTGACAGGAAGACGGCTGAATTTACGATTTATTTTGAAGATATAAATCGTTACAAGAACAATTACTACTCGTGATGGTGTCCGGTATGATCTTCTTGTTCTTCCTCCTTTATTTCTGCGGGAGAAGTCTCGTTGGGATCTATTACATATGCCTCAAACACCAAATGAATTTCACCGATGTTACTTTCTATATTAATGCCTTTTGCATTATATCCAAGGCGCTTGTCTGTATCAAATGTCGCAACAATACTATCTTTCTGTCCTCCTTTTATGGCGTACGTAGGATACTCAGCTACGGTGCATCCGCAGGTAGGTTTTACTCTTGTTAGTACTAAATCCGCATCACCCGTATTGGTAAAATAATAAACGACCCGCAATTTAGAGCCTAACATTACATCGTTAAATAGCTGTGATTTTGTCTCAAATGTGGCTTCTGGTCGTTTTTGACCATTTGCCAAAACTGTACCGGTTAAAAAGAAAAATAAAATTATGTATTTCATCACTACGAATATAGACTAATACCCTAATAAGAAAGTTGCATAAGCTCGGTTTAACCCTTTATTTGGGTCAAAATGATTAGATTATCGTCTGTTGAAATAAGCGTAAGCCGGCGAGGGGTATGTTCGTTAAGTGGCCTCTCTTGTACATAGAAAGTATACGGTATGTCGTCACTTACAAAGGATAGCTTATTCCTTTTGTAGCGGTAGTTTACTTTTTCAGATTTTGCAGAATCCCCGATATAGAGGTTGTTTGAATCAAAAAAAAGCTCCAATGTTCCGATATCCATAGTATTGTTAGGTGTTAAGTATACCAATGGGCATAGTCTACTAATGGTAGATTCTTCCAGTAAAGAAGTGCTAGACCAAACGCACTCTGCTATCCATTTTCCTTGTATGTTTATGGTTGGAGAAGCGTTAAATCCAAAACAAATAAAAAGTATTAAGGCGGCTATTATTTTATTTCTCATAGATTTAAAATGAAACTACATAGGATCTACATCCACAATTATGCGTGCTTGGCTAAAATCTTTTTGTTTGTGGAGTTGGTCTATTGCCAAAGCCAGGATTCTTTTTTGCTCGCGCACTATAGGTCCGTTATTTTCTATTTTTAGCACAAAATTAAGGATGTACCAATTTCTAATTTTGCTCACATAGGGTTTTTCGGGTCCTAGTAGGCTATCCCCAAAATAAGCGATGAGCTGCTGTTTTACCACACTTCCTAGCCGCGATAGTAGGAGAGGGTCTTTGTGTTTGAGGCTTATTTTTACGAGTCTGTAGTAGGGCGGATAGTCAAATGATTTGCGCTCTGCAATATCGTTATTGTACATGCCTACATAATTGTGATCTACGATTTGTTGAATCACAAAATGATCAGGTTTAGAGGTTTGAATATACACTTTGCCTTGTTCCTTACGTCTACCTGCTCGTCCTGCCACTTGTGTCATGAGTTGAAAAGCACGTTCATTAGCTCTAAAGTCAGGAAAGTTAATGAGGTGATCTGCATTGAGTATGCCTACGGTGGTTACATTTTCAAAATCGAGACCTTTTGCCACCATTTGAGTTCCGATAAGGACATCAATTTTACCTTCGGTAAACTCGTGTATTAGGTTGCTGTGGGCATTTTTTAATCGCGTCGTGTTCTGGTCCATTCGCTTTACACGAAGCTCGGGCATATAGAGTGTTAGTTCGTCTTCTATTCGCTCGGTTCCATATCCAATTAGTTCGATTCCTTTGTTGTTACAAAGTCCACACTGACTCACTACTTCTTGCGTATACCCGCAGTAATGACAGCGTAGATTTTCTTGGTATTTATAAAACGTTAGTGAAATGTCACAGTTTTGGCATTTAGGTGTCCAGGCACATACGTTACACTCCAGCACGGGCACATACCCTTTTTTGTTTTGAAAAAGGATTACCTGTTTATTGTTTTTTTTAGCTTCTGCAATAGCGTCTAGAAGCGTGTCACTAAAAATGCCTCGTATGCGTTTTTGCTTTTTTTGCTCCTGCATATCGACGATTTCTATATGTGGCATTATAGCGCCGTCATAGCGTTTGGTGAGTTGCGCAAGTGCGTATTTACCGTGTGTGGCATTGTAGTACGATTCTACCGCAGGTGTTGCGCTGCCTAGCAGAATATTAGCACCTTTTTTACTTGCTATGTAAAGGGCAGTGTCTCTGGCATTGAATCTGGGAGCAGGCTCATTTTGTTTAAAACTACTTTCGTGTTCTTCGTCTACGATGATTAATCCGAGATTTTGAAAGGGCTGAAAAATGGCACTTCGAGTACCCACGATTAGTTGAGGTTTGCCGCTATGTATGGCTTTATATACTTCAACTCGCTCGTTGTTGCTAAATTTAGAATGAGATACAACCAAGTGTTCTCCAAAGTATTTTTGCAATCGATCGATAAGTTGGCTGGTAAGCGCTATTTCCGGCAAAAGATAGAGTACTTGCTTGCCTTGCTCTATATTTTCTTGTATGAGCTTGCTGTAGATGTGTGTTTTTCCGCTTCCTGTAACGCCAAAGAGTAAGGCTGGTTTTTGGTCTAAAAAAGCAAGTTGTATTTGGTGATACGCCTCTTCTTGCTCTGTTTCAAGCGCTTCAATCGCTTCTCGGTTTTCAGAGTAGTTAAGGCGTGACTTGGTTCGGCTTTCTTGCACAAAAACACCTTTATCAATCAACGCATTTATTGCACTATTGGTAAGGTCGTGTTTGGCTAACTCTGTTTTTTCTGCTTCTCCTGTTATGCTGTATTTGGCTATAAACGTCATCAACGCTTGTAGCTGCTTTTTCGCTCTTTTTTCCAGTTCGTCAAACAGTACGTTAAGCTGCTTGTCGTTTTGTACATCAGGATTAATGGTAATATAATTAACTACTTTAGGCTTATAAACTTCGTTAATGTCTTCTTTTAGTAATATGCATCCTTTTAGATATAATGAATGGATGTACTTATGTATGTGTTTTAGTTTAAGTAAGCTCGAAGCTTGAGCTATGCTAATTTCTTTGTTTGCCTTTAATGTTTCGAGTAGAATAAATTCATTTGGATCTAATTCTAATGAAGGCTCATAATCGGGGTTTAGAATTAACTTGGATTCACCTTCTAGTTTTAAACCTGCAGGCATGGCCGCATTGTACACTAAACCAAGAGAAGTCATGTAATAACTGGCCATCCATACCCATAATTCAAGTTGAAAGGGGTGCACAATAGTTTCGTTATCAAGGATATCAAAGATATACCTTGCTTGATAGTCTTTGGGTGGTGTCTCTTGAATACTGAAGATAAGACCGGCCATCACCTTGCTTTTTCCGAAAGGAACACTCACCCGTTTTCCTACAATCACCTCTTCGTTGAGCTCGTATGGAACCCGATAGGTGAAGGTGTTACTAAGGTTTAAGGGAAGTAAAACCTCAATAAACAGTGTTTGACGAGGGTCGAAATTGTCCAATTATTGTAATTATTATGCTAAAACTGTTCAAAGCTAATTTAAAAGATAAGAAGTGTCACTAAATTCGCCCATCAAAATAGCGTGAAAATAGTAAAGAGAAATATTTTTATAAGTTTGGTCATACTTACCACATCTATGACAGGTTGTAAAGAAGACAACCTAATAGAAGTGCCTATAAATAGTACATCTACCGAGGTGTCTCTTTCTCTGCTAACGGAAGTTTTATCTACGTTTGATATTGTTTCAGATCTGTCATCAAGTAATGTTTTATTCTTAAAAAAAGATCAATCGTTATTGCCAAATGGTTTAATTATCAATTATATAGACACTACATTTCAGGATGGGAATGGGTTAAAAATCGAATTAGATTTTGGCGGTTTGGGTGAATTACCTCATGGCCAATTATGTAAGGATAATAAGTATAGAGCAGGTAAGATGATGGTAGCGGTAAACCGACCAATGTCTCAACTGGATGCTAAATTGGAAGTTTCTTTTTCGGAAGAATTTCCCTATTACACTGGCAATGGTAAGAAAATGACCAAGCTAGTAGGGCAAATGGCATTGTTGCGTAAAAGTGAAACAGAGATTACTTTTAGCATAAAAGAATTGAAAACTTCTTTGGAGGAAGAAAAACATACGATTGCAGCTAATTTTTCGGTGCAAACGCTGCAGGATGGTGGTCTAGGAATAGTGAATGACGAGCTTTCTTTTTCGGGAACTATATGTGTTAGCGACTCTACTTCAGCGCTTTTATTCAGCACGAGGAATCCATTAATTAAAAATTACGCACTACCGTGTGCTAAATACATATTAGCTGGAGACCTTGTAGCTGTATTGCCCGAAACCAATTCAATTATGGAGGTTGATTTTGATCCAGATCACGACAGGGCTTGCGATAATAAAGTAGCACTCATTGTGAATGGCAAAAGAGTGATTTATACCTATTAGTACATTTTAGGATAAATAAAGTACTCTAAGCGTGCATTATACGGCGCAATATTTTTAAAGCTATCTACTTCAAAAGTAATACAACCTACTCCCGCTGTTGGGACATTGTCTATACGTAGGTGAGCTAAGTCATAAAACGCCTCTGTTATTCCGGGATTATGTGCCAATACCAAAACGGTATCTATTAAATTATCTGTATTCTTGATATGATCGATAATTGTTTGTGCACTGGCCATATATAATTGTGAGCTGAATTGTGTGGATATTGGAGGTAAAAAAGGCATTATCAATTCACGTGTTTCTCGTGTTCTAACACTATCTGACACGAGCATGAGTTCTGGTAAAAAACCTTTTTTAACCATCTGGTTTGCCATGTTGGGGACATCTACTTTTCCGCGTTCATTTAACGGTCTTTCGTGATCAGAATGCAAGTGATTATTCCAGCTAGACTTCGCATGGCGCATAAGTATAACTCGTTTCATGCTTTTCGTAAACTAAAAAAATAAACCAACCATCCCGCGATAAAGCATAGTCCACCAATAGGGGCTATTAATGCAAATACATTCATATCAAAACCCAATAAGTGACGAGTAGCGTGTATAATAAGACTCCCAGAAAACAGTATAATCCCGGCATAAAATAAGCGAATGGTCCATGAATTATAGATCGCTAACTGATGGTATGAAGTGTTTACGAGGATTATTCCAAGGGCATGAATAATAAGGTAGCGAAGGCCAGTTTCGTAGGTTGCTAAGTCTAAGACGCTAAGCTTGTCTATAAGACCGTGGGCTCCAAAGGCCCCTAGTGTCACATAGATTGCACACAGAATAGCGGCTATCTTAAAGTTTCTAATAACTTTCACGATTATCATTATATTTTTGTCCAAATATATGAGCAAATTATTCGTGTTTCCTATGTTCTTTAAAGTTATACTTTTTGGGTATATCCAAGAATTGGTTGACACCGTTGATGAAAACAATCGCGCGAGCAGTAATAAAGCTAACGTGCCATGCACACTAAGTAGATGAAAAATCTAATTGTATTCATTATAGTATTTATCGCAGGAATGGGAGTGCAAGCGCAAAGTAATCTTACGCTGTATAATATGGAGCCTATCCCACAGCGGCTCAGTGTGAATCCGGCATTGTCTCCAGACTGTAAGTGGTACATGGGTACACCGGGTTTATCTTCAAATGACTTTAGTTTTAATAGCAATGCATTCTCAATTCTTAAAATAGGTAACTCATTGGGCACTAGACCCAATGGAGCCTATATACTTAATCTGATACGCTCTAGTGAATTCTTAGATCAGCCAACTTTTGTGCATATCGATATGAATCAAGAGTGGTTTAATGCAGGTTTTAGGGTCAGGAAAAGTATGTTTTTCTTAACTGTTTTGGAAAAAGTAAAAACAAAGATTTCTATACCTAGTGATCTTCTAAAGCTTGCTTTTCAAGGGAATAGTGGTCCTAATGTAGGGTACGATTTTAATTTTAATTTCGGGTTAGATGTTCTTCACACTAGGGAGTTAGCATTAGGATTTAACCGTACCTTTTTAAATGATAGATTAACTCTAGGTGGAACGGCTAAGTACATAAGAGGTCAGAATGTGATACAAACGGTGAATAACGATTTGCGATTTAGAAACAATGCTGCCGATCTTACTTTTGATGTGCAGGCCGATATCGAGATAAATAAATATACTCCTTTTTTAGAAGACCAAATGGGTGTTAGTACCAAGCAAAGGATATTTGGGAATCCAAATAATAGTGGATTTGGTTTGGATTTGGGCGCAAGTCTGGATCTTAACAAAAGAATAACATTGACTGCCAGTATTATAGATTTGGGACAGATTTACTGGAATGATGCTCAAAAAATTAAGTCAAAAAAACCTGGAGGTACGTTTAGTTACCAAGGAATTGAAAACCTTATCAGCGATTCTATCGGTTTTCAGAATAGTTTTCAAAATCTATCCGATACGTTACTCCATATTTTTGCATTAGAGACTACTTCTACTTCCTTTTCTACAGGCTTGCTTGGTGAGTTTTATATGGGCGCCAATCTTAGGTTAAATGATCGTCATAATGCTGGAGCATTGGTTTACGGAAGTTTTTATAAAAAGCAATTCTATCCGGCTATCACTTTTTCGTGGAATTCTGAATTTGGACGTTTTATGGCATTAAGTTTAAGTTACACTGCCATGCGCGAGAATTATTCTAATTTTGGATTAGGACTAGGTTTGAATTTTGATGCAGAACAGTTTTATATTGCGAGCGATAATGTATCTAACGCCATATCGGGTGATCAACAAAATTTACGAATCAGGTTTGGATGGAATCATACTGTAGGGCGCAAAGAATGGGAAGAAAAACAAAGAAAAAAGATAACTAAAAAATGAAAAATATAGTAATAATAGCACTGGCCGTGGTACTTGGCATATCGGGTTGTAAGGAAAAAGACTACGTAATCTTAGATGATCAAACCATACGGGATTATATAGCTACTAATGGTCTTACGGCTGAAAAAACAGAAGAAGGGGTGTATTATGTTATTACCAAAGTGGGTAACGGGGAGCGAGCAAGTATTGCAAGTACAGTTACGGTTCATTACAAAGGGTACACGCTTAATGGCGATATTTTTGACTCGTCATATGACAGAGGTAAAACATCTACCTTTCCTTTAAGTGGAGTTATACAAGGTTGGCAAATCGGGATACCTCAGTTAAGTGTAGGTGGCTCGGGGACCTTGCTTATTCCTTCTCATCTGGCTTACGGATCGAACCCTCCAAGAGGCAGTGTTATTGGCAAAAACGAAGTTTTGGCATTTGACATCGAACTGTTTGAAGTGCAGTAAGATTAACAGTTAGGAACGATAAAGCAGCAGGCAGAGCAGTGGCTACAAGCATCAAAAAAAACAATATTTTTTTGCTCGTCTTTATTTTCCCAGATTGGAAAAAGTGTTATTTATTAATCTCAGCTAAGACTTTGGAGAAATTAGCATCTACCATAGTGTAATTTCCTTGATTTCGGAACCAAGTAAGTTGTCTTTTTGCGTAGTTGCGCGTGTGTTGTTTAATTTTTTCTACAGTGTGATCGTAAGTCCATTCTTTAGTAAAGTACTTAAACATTTCCTGGTAACCCACCGTATTCATTGCGTTAAGGTCTTTGTAAGGAAGTAAGCTTAACGCTTCTTCTTCTAATCCTACAGCTAACATGATGTCTACACGCTTATTAATACGGTCATACAATTCATCACGATCTCTGTCTAAATATAAATAAGTAGTGTCAAAAAAAGGTTCAGATTTAGCGGTCTGTTCTGTTTCTCCACCTTCTTTTATTTCGATAGCACGCATAAGACGCATTGGGTTGGTGAAATCTACTTCGCTGTCTAAAATTTCTAATGAATTGGCTACACTTTGCAATGCTTCAATACCCTCTGAATCCAGAATATGGGTAAGCTGCTCTCGCAGTTGCTCGTTTTTTGTTGGGAGAATATCAAAGCCTTCCGTAGCAGCCTTAATATACAAGCCAGTCCCACCGGTCATGATTACTATATTATGTTTAGTAAACAGTTTTTTAAGTAAAGAATGTACATCACGAGCGTAAATACCTGCATTGTATTCGTCATGAATAGAATGAGATGCAACGAAATGATGCTTCACAGCAAGAAGTTCTTTGCTCGAAGGTCGAGCAACACCTATATGGAGTTCTTTGTAAAGCTGTCTACTATCGCAAGAAAGAATTTCTGTTTCAAAGTACTGTGCTAGACGTATGGCAAGTTCTGTTTTACCTACGGCAGTTGGTCCTGCTATAACTATAAGTCGTGGTCTATTCTGTTGGGATTCCGTCATTTATCTGTGATTCATCAATTTCAGATTCATCTATCTCCTCACCGAATAGGTTAAATTCATCTTTTTCATCTTCAATTTCATCCTCATCTTCATCAAAGTCGTCATCTAGATCATCATCATCCTCAATTATTTCATCTTTTATTATGTCATCTGTAAGGCCATCAATGAGTGAATCAGCTTCTTTGAAAAGTTTAGCACTCGGATCCGAGATAATTAATTTAGG
>DGBH01000052.1:0-6130 GCA_002384205.1 Bacteroidetes bacterium UBA4009 | reverse complement strand
AGTTTTATCAATTCTGCCCTAAGGTGCCAATCTCCGTTTTTAGCATCATAGATATAAAGAAATTTTTGATGAGGATCATCTATAAACTTACCTAGCTCTGAGGCTCCTGCGGCTCTAGCATCTTCTTTTCCTTCTGTGCAAAATTCATCACCATCTTTACGCCAAATATCGTTGGTTTTAAAAAAGGATGCCTGTTGGATATGATCAAAACCAATAGCCTCTTGAATTTTATGGTGAAAATCTTTAAATGTATTACTTGCACTTACGTCAATTATACGGACTACATTGTCTACATCTTCAAATGTCACTCTAAATCTAAATACCAAACTCATTGCACTTGCAAACCTAATTCTTTTCCTTTTTCTATCACAAATTTTAATGCTTCTTCCAGATTGTTATCAATAATACCGTCTAGAATAGCATCTTTTAATTGCGTTTTGATTATTCCTATTTCTCTACTGGGGCCTATTCCAAAAAGATCCATAATGTATTGACCGTCTATGGGCGGTTGCCAGTTTCTTATCCGATCGCGTTCTTCTACTTTAGCTATATTTTCTTCTACCAGAAGCAGGTTTGCTTGAAAACGTTTCTCTTTTTCTTTGTTTTTAGTAGTTATATCGCTTTTGCACAAGATCATCAGATCTTCTAAGTCAGATTCTGCATCAGCGATTAATCTTCTTATGGCAGAGTCAGTAATTTGCTCCTTGGTGAGTGCAATGGGTCTTAAGTGCAGCCTTACTAGGTTAACCACTCTGCGCATGGGCTCGCCTAAGGGTAGCTTAAGTCTTGTAAAAATAGGCTTCACCATGCGAGATCCTTTATCCTCGTGTCCATGAAAAGTCCATCCTTCCCCAGGAAAAAAACGTTTAGTAGCAGGCTTTGCGATATCGTGTAGAATAGCAGCCCATCTCACCCAAATATCCTCTGTTTTTTCGCAGGTTTGGTCTAGCACCTGAAGCGTGTGGTAAAAATTGTCTTTGTGACCTTTTCCTTCTATTACTTCTACTCCTTGTAATCTTATCATCTCAGGAAAGAATAAATGAAGCAATTTAGTGTCAAACAAGAGTGTGAATCCGATACTTGGTTTGGCAGATTTTATAATTTTTTGCAATTCATCGGTGATTCGTTCTTGCGATATAATAGATAATCGATGAGCTTCTGTTTTTAGTGCTTCAAGGGTCTCTGGAACCAGGGTAAAATTAAGTTGTGTTGCAAATCTGGCTGCTCGCATCATCCTTAATGGGTCATCACTAAAAGTTATTTTGGGGTCTAAAGGCGTTCGTATTAAACATTTTTTTAAATCTTCAACTCCTCCAAATAGGTCAATAAGCTCACCGTATTTTGGTGCATTTAAACTTATAGCAAGGGCATTAATTGTAAAATCTCTTCTGTAAATGTCATCTTCAAAAGTGCCGTCTTCCACTTTTGGCTTCCTGCTGTTTCTATCGTAGGATTCCTTACGCGCTCCTACAAATTCAAATTCCCAATCATCGGTTTTAAGTTGAGCCGTGCCAAAATTTTTAAAAATGCTTAAATGAGCTTTTTTTAGTCTGTTTCTAACAGCTGTAGCTAATGCGATACCGCTTCCAACGGTTACAAAATCCACATCTTTTGACGTTCGCTTCAAGAAAATATCACGTACAAATCCGCCAACCACAAACGTCTGAAATCCCAATTTTTGAGATTCTTCGGATACGATTTGAAAAATAGGATGATTTAGCTCTTTATGAAACAAGCAGCGAATGTAAGTTTTGCGTTTAAGTTTTTAACTATATGTTTCGGGATTTTAATTTAGGTGTTTGGGGATTATCTATTTAAGATATACCGATGTTTTTGTGTTTGTTTTCTGCCAATTTATACAAATGTTTACCGTCATAATAAGCGTCGGTTTTATAGCCTACTTGATTTTTTATCGTGTGTTTTATGGTCAAAATTTAGAATTTTAAAAATGGGAAATAGTTTAAATAACTAGGAAAATTAATTCAGGCATATACGGTATCTCCTGAAGATTTAATTCGAATCATTTCAAATGTAGATTGTGAAACGGCTCTCAGCTTCCTTTATTCATTTTGTTTTTCATTACTTACATGCATCTTTGTTCTAAATGAAAGTAACCTTTTTAGGAACGGGAACATCTCAAGGCGTACCAATCATAGCGTGTCAATGTGAGGTATGCTCATCATTAGACCCGAGAGATAAAAGGTTGCGCAGCAGCATACTGATTGAAACGGAGAATACCAACATCGTTATTGATACAGGGCCAGATTTTAGGCAACAAATGCTACGCGAAAAAGTACAAAAGGTAGATGCTATTCTTTTTACCCACGGACATAAAGATCATACTGCCGGTTTTGACGATATACGTGGTTTTAATTGGAAAACCAAAGAAGCAATGGATGTATATGCCAATGAAGAAGTGGAGAAAGTGTTAAAGAGTGATTTTCATTATGCTTTTGCCGAAAATAAATATCCTGGAGTGCCTAATCTAAATCTGCATGTGATTCGTAATGGTAATTTTAAAATCAACGATCTTGATGTGATGCCTATTGAAGTATTGCACTATAAACTACCTGTTTTCGGGTATAGAATAGGCGATTTTTCGTATATTACGGATGCTAATTATATTAGTGAGGCTGAAAAAGAAAAGCTTAAAGGGAGTCGAGTTTTGGTGCTAAATGCTCTTCGCAAAACCGAACATATTTCACATTTTAGTCTTGATCAAGCTATTGCTCTTGCGCAAGAGATAGATGCTGAAGAAACCTATCTAATACACATGAGCCATCAAATGGGATTTCATGAAGAGGTACAAAAAGAACTTCCCGCAGGAATATTCTTAGCCTATGATGAATTGCAGGTGATAGTAGAATAAAGATGGTGACTAGTGCACTACTAGTTTTTTAGTTCCAATGCCAGTATCACTTTTTACCTGCAAGAAATAGATTCCTTCATTCAATTCTCCTAGGTTAATCACATTACTGGCGTTGTCCCATTCTCTAACTAATTGTCCGTCGCTGGCAACGAGCAGAAGCTTAACTGGACCTGTAATGTTGGATACATTAAGGTAAACTATTCCGTCAGTGGGGTTAGGATAAAGCTCAAATTGAGCAGAAATATCTTGTATGTTTAGTATAAAGATTCTATGGCACTCCGATGTATCAATGCAATTATTTTCGGTTATTTCTAAGGCGTAATAGCCTGTTGTATTGACTTTAAATGACCTAGATGTTTCACCACTTATAGGAGCGAAATTATCTTCACAATCCAACCATTGATACGTGCCAGAGGTGGAATTAGATACTAACTCATTGTTGTTTATCTCATATACCGCTGTGTCGGAGTAATATACCATGGCATTAATCGTCAAGAAGCTATCGCATCCAGCAGCATTGGTTAAGGTATATTTATAAATTCCTGATGAGGCAAACGTGTAGGCTCCGTCGGCCGTTGTAACTGATTTACAGCCTTCAATACTAATACTGTCTGATGTAGAATTTACGAGCGTTAAATAGATAGTTATTAAGTTAAAGCACCCGTTCTTATTGATTGCGGTGTCGGCGTATTGACCGGAGTTAGTAAATGTTTTTTTACTTGGACTGATATAGCTGTTGCACGCAGACGGATATAGCGTATCGTAGGTTACCCAGCTTTGCACACTTATGCTCAGAATACTATCACATCCACGATAATTAGCGAGGGTATCTAAGTAGCTGTTATCGGCTTGCATCCATTTTCCAGAAGGACTTATAACGGAATCGCAGGTGTAATAGGTGTGAGAACTATATGTGGCTCCTTTTATTTCTACGTTAATTTTAAGGATACTATCACAACCCAAGCTATTTACGGTGGAGTCGTAGTAAGTGCCTGAAGTGGTGTACGTGGTTTGGCTATACGGTGTAGTGTATGCATAGCATACCGCTGTATCTATGTGCAGTGTATCTGCACCTACTTTTAAGTTTATGGTGATCACACTGTCACATCCATTTGCTGCAGTCAATATATCATAGTAAGTTCCAGAGTTTTTATATACATTGCCTTTTGGGCTAATAAAACTGTCGCATACAGCTGTAGAAATGCTAGAGGTGCTCACTGTATTGATGATAATTACCGTAGTTACCGAACTGTCACAACCATAAGAAGTATTGAGAGATCTGCTAAATGAGGTAGATGATGTATAATACTTATTGGTTGGAGCGTAATAAAAAGGGCCGCAACGTTTTATAGTGTCTCGTGTGGTAACGGAAGATTGGCTGAGGCTTGCTCCGGTTACCCAATTAGAGCTTGATCCAGCCAAAGCAAAGTTGATAAGATTAGCGGTATTATTGTTTACTGAGAAATCGATAACCGTATTAATACCCGTATTGGTGCTGTTTGCTGTGCCGTGATCGAATTTGTAATAGGCTTTCAGATTATTTACAGGTCCACAAAATTCCGCATCTTTACTAGCATTGAGTTCAGCTTTTGTTCGTACTACATCCCAAAGCCTAACCTCGTCTATACTTCCGTCCCAGTTTCTGCCATACACAGGATGATAACCGATAGTAAGTGGCGTGGTGGATGAAACACCGATGTTGATAGATGAACTGGTGGAATCTACAAGATTCCCATCTACATAGGCTCTTAATTTACTGCCATCATAAGTCGCCGCAACGTGGTGCCATGTATTTAGACTTAGTACACTAGTAGACGTATTTATTTCATACCAGCCAGTATTTGTTCCTGCACCTATGCCAAAACCCAGCTTTCCTCCAGCCCCAGCGCGGAGCATAAAGCCGCCATCATTTGCATTATTTTCTTTATTTACGATGGTTCCATCGAATATATTGGTCTTCCAACTATTGGCGTATATCCACGCCTCAATGGTGATGGAATCTCCTCCAATGTTAAAGGCAGATTTGGTTCCGCAATTTACATTATCATTCGCTCCGTCAAAGTTGAGTGCATTTTGCGCCGATAAGCCGAAGGGTAGAATTAAGCTTATCCATAAAATAAATTTTTGCATAATGTGGTATGTCTTGAATGACGAATATAGCATAATTCGCCGCAGAAAGTGTCAAAAGGAGCATACTTTTATATGCTCGAACCTACATATGTTTACTTTTTCTTATCAAACATCCACCGTAAAAAATCTGTTTCTGCATATGCATTATTCCAAGATTGATGATCTGCGGTTGGATCAAGGATTAATTGGTGCTTGGCTGTACCATCGTTAATGGCATCATAATACAATTGGCCATAGATTGAGCATACAACGTTGTCTTGTGTAGGTTCCATATTTGTGCAATAATCGGAGCTGTTATACTGAGGGAGAATAACAATATTTGGGTATTTTTTGATCCCATCATATCCTTTTTTATACGGTAAGGAATTGAAAAGACTTCCATGCCGTTGCATGCGTATCGTGACTACCAGTTAACATAAGGATGGGTAGCTAAGTTTGAGTTGTAATACCGTGAGTCTCCAGATACTTCTTCTCCCAGCCATTGGGGTTTGGCGAAATAATCCTCATCAGAAGTCAATTCTATTTCGGCTATGATAAGTCCGTCGTTGTCTCCTTCAAAAACGTCGATTTCCCACGTATGATTCTCCTGAGGTATGCGATAACGTATTTTCTCTATAAGTGGTCCGCTGCACAGCATGAGTAGCTCTTTAGCCTCTTGTGCTGGTATCGCGTATTCAAACTCATTTCGGGTGATACCGTTGGTCTTACTTTTAATAGTAACTGTGCCAAGGTTATCTTCAAGCCTAACCCTTACCGTAGCCTCCGCCGATGAGCTTAAGTAACCTTGTTTTAGGGATGAAGAGCTGGTTGCCATTGCTCGCCAATCATCATTTGCTACTCGGAATTTGCGTTCAATTTCTTGTGCCATATAATTTTAGGGTTGGTTTAAGGTACTCGCTATTTTTTAGCAGATTTTAATACGTTATCGTTACTCGTGCCCCGGTTTGACTTCGTATATTGGTTACGCCAGAGTCAAGTATCAGGTATTGGCCTTTTATTCCCATGAGTTTACCTTCTATTATCTTTTCTTTTTCTAGTTTCATGCTTTTTACCTTGTCTGGAAACTCCAACACGGGATAATTTATTTCGGTAATTTCTGTTGTTTTGCTTAGGTAATGCGAGAGTTCTTTG
>DGBH01000083.1:6141-6462 GCA_002384205.1 Bacteroidetes bacterium UBA4009 | reverse complement strand
GGTTACCGTTTTAATGATGTGGAAATACTGCCAAAAGACAGTATTTTTCTTTTTGTTGAAGTGCATCCAGACCCCAATAATAATAGCCCTGATTTTAATCCATTGATTATCAGAGACTCTATTCTCTACACCACAAATGGTAAGGAAAGTAAGACCATGCTGATTGGTTGGGGACAAGATGCTCATTATTTTTTTAGGGACAGTATAGATAAAGATACCACCTGGGCCAATGACAAACTACCCATTGTAGTTTACGGATATTTTTATGTTAAACCAGGAGCCAAACTTACGATAGCCAAAAACATGAAAATCCATTTTGCT
>DGBH01000083.1:3907-5909 GCA_002384205.1 Bacteroidetes bacterium UBA4009 | reverse complement strand
ATTATGCAGGGAGATAGGCTACAACCCGATTGGGAAGAAACAGCAGGCCAATGGGGTGGGATATGGATTAGCCACCCGAGTTACGGTAACCAAGTGGAGCACAGCATAATAAAGAACGGTATAGTGGGCATTTATTGTGATTCGAGTTCGGGTAAGGCAGGACAGCCCAATGTTACCATTAAAAAAACGATGATACGCAATATGAGCGTGGATGGCATTAGCGGAAAGGGAAGCACCATAGTGGTAGAAAACACCGTAAGTGTAAACTGTGGCAGATTTACCTTTTTTGGACAGAACGGCGGAGACTACTCCGTCAAAAACAGTACCTTTTATAGCACGACCACCTCAGGAAGACAAGACGAAACCTTTGTCTACCTTAATGTAAGAAGGGATGAACTAACAGGAGCAATTTTAGAACGCTATTATTTAAAATACCAATTTATCAATAATATCATTTACGGAACGAGGACGGACGGAGAGATATATGCAGACGTTGATTCTAATCCAACCTTTTTTGACACTAGTTCCTATATAAACTATAACCTAATAAAAACGAAAAGGTCCTTTTTTGCCAATCCGTTGTTTAACAATGTGATTGATAAAAACCCTAATTTTATGCAGATTGATAAATACAATTTTGACTTAGACACTGCATCCGCAGCTAAGGACAAAGGCATTCTGCTTTCCCCTCCTATATTAGATGATTATTATAACAGGCCTCGAAAAGGCAATCCTGATTTAGGTGCTTTCGAGAGTAAGTTTTAAAATCTATTTATAGCCTTATAGATCTGCCACCTTAATCAGCTTCTCTATCATACTATCCCACGTAAAGCGTTCTCGCTCTATTTTTATGTTGTCTACAAATGCAGCTTCTCTTTTGTTTTGATAAAAATCTAATATAGCATCTGCTATTTCGGTAACGCTTGTTGTGGTAACATAACCTACTTTTTGATCGGGAACAAGCTCTGCTAAGCCACCTACATTTGTAACTAACATAGGCTTATTATAGTAGTATGCTATTTGGGTAACGCCGCTTTGCGTAGCTGTTTTATAGGTTTGTACCACCATATCTGCCGCACAGAAATAAGTACTTACCTCGCTATCTGGAATAAAATCATTCACTTGAATGACAGCATCTTGTAGCGCATATTCTTTAATAATTGCTTCATATTCATCTGGCTTATCGTAATATTCTCCTGCGATGATCAGTTTTATGCCTGCGTCTTGAATTCGTTTGTCGGCAAATGCTTGGAGCAATATATCGAGTCCTTTGTATTTTCGAATAAAACCAAAAAAGAGCAGATACTTACCCGAAGCATCTAATTTTAGTTTAGTCCGCGCATCTTGTTTGGTCATCTCATCTCCAAAGTTCTCATACATTGGGTGAGGATTATAAACCGCAGCTTTACGAATGTTGAATTTTTTCAAGTCTTCTAAAACAGACCTGCTCATAGTGACAAATCCATCCGAGCATTTCAGGAAGTAGGATGTGAGCGGTTTATCGACAATATTCTTTTCATGCGGAATAATATTATCTGCAATAGTTACTATTTTAGTCTTGTAGTTTTGATGAATAAGCCGTCCTACCGTTCCTAAACAGGGCGCTATAAATGGTGTCCAATACCTGAAAATAACCAAGTCGGGTGCTTCTAACTGGACTTGCTTGCCCACATTATACCAACTAATAGGGTTTATTGAATTGAGAGAAACTTCAATTGTTAAGTGTTCTGCTCTAGGTTCAGTCGCGTATTGGGATTTACCCGGAAACAGAAATGATGGATATTGAAGGCTAAAGGTGATAATTTTAACCTGATGCCCTGCCTCCTGCAGTTTAGTAGCAAGCAATTCATTAAAAGTAGAAATACCGCCACCACGCAGCGGGTATGCTGAACCTATTATGACAATGGATTTTTTCAAAAGCCAATACGTTCAGAAATCTCATATTGATTTCTATTGAGAGCATTGCGACTGATCATTTCTGCCAAGAAACCGCCCATAAACA
>DGBH01000083.1:2567-3750 GCA_002384205.1 Bacteroidetes bacterium UBA4009 | reverse complement strand
CTGTGAACCGACTATGAGCATGGTTAGCGCCAAATAAAACAATGGATTATCTGCGACTAATGTATGTCTCATCCCATTTGCTAAGGCAATAAACTTTTGAATTAACACAAATGCAGTAAGACTAAATCCCAGTAAGAAAGCAATGGCACCCCATAAGCCAAAAAAGTGCATCGGTCTTTTTCCGAATTTAGATACAAAAATAATACTCAATAAATCCAGAGGACCACGTACAAAACGGCTAAGGCCGAATTTAGTCGTACCATATTTACGTGATTGGTGCTGAACTACCTTCTCCCCTATTTTTTTATATCCTGCTCTGTGCGCCATTACGGGAATATAGCGGTGCATTTCTCCGTATACTTCTATACTTTTTACCACTTCATTTTTGTATGCTTTTAGCCCACAGTTAAAATCATGTAAAAAAATGCCACTCATTCTACGCGTAGCCCAATTGTATAACTTAGT
The DNA here is from genome assembly GCA_002384205.1 of Bacteroidetes bacterium UBA4009. GTDB lineage: Bacteria > Bacteroidota > Bacteroidia > NS11-12g > UBA9320 > UBA9320. Next base: position 3,285 of record DGBH01000083.1, on the reverse strand, counting down.
GGGGAGAGTCTTGGTAATGGGATCATACCTTTTTTGTTTCCAACCGCTCACCAGATCAAAACCTTCTTCCCAAAGCATTTTATGCATAGCAGGAAGTTCCTCCGGGCTGTCTTGTAAATCAGCGTCCATTGTAAATACAGAATCTCCTTGTGCCAAGGCAAATCCTTCATTAAGTGCTGCCGACTTTCCATAGTTTCTTCGAAATTTAAGCCCTTTTACCTCCGAAAAGGAATTTTTTAGCTGCTCGATAATACTCCAAGATTCATCTGTGGAACCATCATCAATAAAAATAACTTCGTAGCTCAATGTATGCTCATCCATTACGCGCTTTATCCAAGCATGTAATTCAGGCAGTGATTCTGCTTCATTCAGCAACGGTATAACAATAGATATATCCAAAATGTTATTCTATTACAAGGGTATCCTTAGGCTCTTTGTCGCGTTGTACTAAAGCAATGATAAGTGCAATTACGGCGTACCATAAAAGCCCCCCACCCGTAGACTGAAGTTGAGCCATAAAACCTTTAGACTTATTTGCTGCTTGTGATCTAGCATCATCCATAGCTTTATCAATAGCATCTTGTGGTGCTCCCATTTTTTCCATAAAATCTTCGGTGCTATTCAAAACCTCTTCTGCCATTTCGGTTTCCCAGTTTGTATCTATCACATTTACAAACACTACATTAAAAGCTAATGTAAGAACCGCCGCTACTACTCC
>DGBH01000083.1:0-2446 GCA_002384205.1 Bacteroidetes bacterium UBA4009 | reverse complement strand
ATAAGTAGACCTATAATGGTCATGGTAACACCTTGTTTTAAAGCGGGTTTGTACTGTTCTAACATTTTTTATTTATTTAAATGAGTGTGATTATTATTAAACACCGCAATTACTTTCCCTTTTAAGGTTTGGTCATATTGATGTGAATTTTTAGACAACGATTTATTAGACGAAGCATCTAGTACCCAAGTTGCTTGAGCATCAAAAACAGTAAGATTGGCAACTGATCCCACCTCTATTTTAGATGAATTCTCTTGAATACAGGCATTAGCATTCGCGGTGAGTGCATTCACAAATAGAGCAAGTTCCAGTTCTAAGCTTAGATAGCGTGTATACCAAGCATAGAGCAGCTGAAGTGTTAAGGCTCCAAAATCGGCATAATCAAACTCCAATTCTTTATTCTCAATGTTTTGTGGAGCGTGATTGCTACAAATCGCATCTATGGTTCCATCTTTTACTCCTTGTATAAGTGCAAGTCGGTCCTCTTCCGTGCGCAGTGGCGGGTATAATTTAAAGTTTTCATCAAAGTTGAGTACTTCCTTATCGGTAAAAGATAAGTTAGCGATAGCTACATCACAGGTTACTTGAAGACCTTCTTTTTTTGCTTTTCTAATTATGTCAACGGATTCTTTGCACGATATAGTGCTAAAATGCAATGGGGCATCGCAATACTTGGCTACCTCTATATGCTCTTTAAGTTGTATATATTCTGCCAGTGAAGGGCTTGTTTTTAGTCCGGTATGAACCGTAGTTTCACTTTCATTTACCATACCATGGTGCTCTAGCGACTTATCACTTGGATGCGTAATAATTCGACCGCCAAACGGTTTAACATACAGCAATGCTTTTTTAAGTAAGCCATTACTTACTTTATGATCTCCATTGGTAAAGGCAACGGCTCCAGCCGTGTGCATATCGTAAAGTTCTGCCAGATTTTCTTGATTATCTATAGAGGATAAAATTCCGGTAGGCCTTATATCCACTAAGTGGTTTTCACCTGATTGCAGTACATACTTCACCTGTGACTTATCAGATATTACAGGTTCACTATTTGGCAATGTCACCATCTTGGTAAATCCTCCTGCCCTAGCCGTATCGAGCAAATGGGTCAGCGTATCTTTATGTTCATTGCCTGGGTCTGTAAGGTGACACCTCAAGTCAACCCAACCGGCGCTAACGAAGATTTCTTCTCCGGTTATGAGTATGGCATCGGATTTTATTCCCTTACCTATATCGGTAATGATACCGTCTGTAATTAGAACATCTATTTGATTTAAATGATGTGCATGCCCATGTTGAATGAGCGTGGCATTGTGTATGAGGTACGATTTTGGCACGCGTGGTTATGATTTTAAGAATCTTAGCAAAAGTATCTCTATAAGCAGAAATATCAAACAAAGTAGTACGAAGAGTTTCCACAGCGGGGTTCCACTTTGGATTTTACGGGTTACATTCTTTATAGATGCTGAAGAAGTGGTCATAAAATCAAGTTTTGCTCCACCCCAAGAATTATATAATTCTTCTTTAGTGGCATACTGCTGTATAGACTCTTGCCTGCTTACGTTTAAGGCTACTTTAGCCTGTTCTATATTATTTTTATCGCGAACGCTATAAACGCCTGCCACGCTCAATTCATTATTCAGCCAAAGACGATGTCCGCCTTTGTTTACCGCACTTTCTACTAGTACAGATTTAGTTGGTGATACCAATGATAGCGTATTCTCTGCATTACTCGCTCCCTCAATAGGTATCGCATTTGTGCCAAACACAGGATAGGCTAGTTGTTGCTTTTCACTGCGGCTAAATGACATTTTGAGCATACTTAGCACGAACAGCTCATGTTGTGCCATATTGCTATAGGCTTTGTCCATAGGCATCGCATACTGAAACACGCTGCCTGCCCCCAGCCTTTCCCTTAGTAGAATAGGCGAATTGTCTTTTAACGAAAATATGGCTTGACTCCCTGCCGACACTTGAAGGTTATAACATTCAATAACGTTGGGGAGCAAGCTATTTTGCGGTATTTTTTTATAGACATCTTTGATAAAAGGCTGTTTTAAATCTTCTGGTTTAATGCTTAATTCTTTTTTTACCATCGCACCATAAGCTGCCATTCCTAAGACACTGCTTAAAGCATTATAACTACCCATTTGCTTGGCCGGAATGATGGCTACTACACCTCCTTTTTCGGCGAATTGTTTGAGCTGTTCTGCCAAGCCACTTCCTATATCATGCAGCTCATTTACAATCATAAAATCGTACTTTCCAAAAGANNTATTTTGCGGTATTTTTTTATATACATCTTTGATAAAAGGGTGCTTTAAATCTTCTGGTTTAATCGTTATTCCTTTTTTAACCATCACACCATAACTAGCCATACCTAAGACACTATTCACAGCACCGTAATTACCTATTTGCTTTGCAGGAATGATGGCTACTACACCTC
>DGBH01000079.1:14917-15092 GCA_002384205.1 Bacteroidetes bacterium UBA4009 | reverse complement strand
AGTTTTATCCGGGCATCTGACCGAGGTGTTATGAAAGGCTACATGTCTAGATAATGCTCCGCATTACGTGCATCGATATTGCCAAACGATACCTTCAAGAAGTTCTCTTTAAGGACTTTAACTATACTTTTGAAGGAAATGCCCACTATGTAATCTTGGGTGCTAACTCTTCGGG
>DGBH01000079.1:11879-14664 GCA_002384205.1 Bacteroidetes bacterium UBA4009 | reverse complement strand
TATATAAAAGCTAATCTGAGTGGGTTTTTATCTAAAACATATGGTGAACTTTCTTCGGGTCTTAAAAACAAGGTAAAGCTTTCATTGGCCATTTTCACTGAGGCCCCCGCCCTACTTCTGGATGAACCTTGTACCAATTTTGACGAAGTTAATATAAAGTGGTATCAGGATATGATAGAAACCTTTTGTCAAAATCAATTGATAATAATCGCTTCAAATCAAATTAGTGAATATAGATTCTGCACAGAACAAATACATTTGCATCCCTATAAACCTTAATTAAACAGTAAAATGAAAAAAATTAGTTTCTTATTTATCATCGCCGCGTCCTTCATCGCTTGTAACAATTTAACCCAATCTGAAGAAACGCAAGAAACGGTAGCAGGCAGATACGGCGATAGCACGTGGACAACAGAGGTTGCACTCACAGGAGAAGAAATGATGGATTCGTTAGCCGCAAATGATTCTGTATATGTAACAGTTAGCGGTAATATAAAAGCTGCTTGTCAAGCTAAAGGATGCTGGATGAGTATGGATATTGCTGGTAATGAAATGTTTGTAAAATTTAAAGATTACAGTTTTTTCGTGCCTAAAAATAGTGCTGAGCACAACGCGACCATTAGAGGTTGGGCGTATCTGGATACCGTTTCGGTAAAAGATCAACTTGAATATGCTAAAGACGCAGAAGCAACGAAGGAAGAAATAAACGCTATTACAGCACCCCAAATAGAACTTACCTTTACTGCTGAAGGTGTAATTATTGACTAATATCTATACGAAAATCTGGGATATGAAATGGATTATTTTTTTGGCACTTGTACTCTCTATAATCGCTTGTGGCCAAGGAAACAAAGCTGAAAAAGCAGATATGTACCAAGCGTCCGAGTTAAGTGCTATAATGCGTGAAATGGTAATTTGGAGCAATGAAGCTAAGGCTACACTAGCTGCTGGAGATACTATAGAGAGTGTCCCACAAAGTTTCTATGACCTTGCTACACAAACGGCTACTCTTGGAGAGCACGATGAAGCTGCTTTCAAAGGAATGGTTCCTCTGTACACCGACGCACTAAAAGGAATAGAACGACGTGATAGCCAGCAATACTACTACGACGCCAGCATACAGGCTTGTAAAAGCTGCCACGGCGTATACTGCGGCGGCCCCTTGTCTATAATTAATCAGTTATAAACAGGTTGATCTGTATTCAAGCACCTTACTTGAATAAAATACGCAAATAAAACATCGGATTGGTAAACTTCTTGCGCAAATCTACATCGTCAAACATAAAGGTAATCGTCTCTCGTAATTCATCATTACGCTTTATTTTACCTATCATCCAATTAAATAACCATGGGAGTTTGATAAATTTTTGCATCCATGCGCTCACCATGAGCTCTCCTCCTATTTTTTTGTAAACCGTTTGGTCATATTTATGTAATTCGTTGGCGCTGAAATCATTAGTCGCCAAAGAGTCACGAGCTTGTTCGGCAGCCCATTTACCGCTAAACATAGCATTACCTATTCCTTCTCCCGTAAACGGATCTATAAGTGACCCTGAGTCACCTATAAGCATAAATCTATTTCCACTGATTGGCCGTTTTTTTTTGCTGCCTAATGGAAGTCCCCAACCCTGAATTTTATCTTGTAACCTTGCATCTTTAAAGCGTTCTTTAAACTTCTCACTTTCAAGGACTTCAAGCATTAATTTTTTGAGATTTACTTTTTTCTTGCTCACATATTTGCTCAGCATGCCTATTCCTACGTTGGCTTGACCATTGGGTAATGGGAAAATCCAAAAATAGCCAGGCAAACTTTCTTTCACAAAATGTAATTCGATAAAACCATCTTTGTGAAGCCCTTTAACTCCATCGTAATAAGCGCGTAAGCCCGCACAATAATGCTGATGCTCCATCTTATATCCTCCATATTTTTTGGCCACCAACGCTCGTGTACCTTCTGCACTGATTAGTAACTTCGCCTTTATTTCTGTGTTATCAGAAATAACACTAACTCCCATTTCATTTATGATGACATCCTTAACTTCGGTACCTTCTAGTACCTTAGCCCATTTTCGGTCTAATTTTTGAAACAACCAATAATCATAATCTACCCGTTTAGTTACAAACCCTGGGCTGTGCTCTGTTTCATGGGGCTTATGTTTAAAAGGAATAGCCACTTCATTTCCGTCCGGCGCTGAAAAAACAACTCCCCAACTCGGAATAAATTCTTGTGTATCTAGTTTCAACTCATCTAACCATGCTGGATTTATTTTTTTTAGCTGGCTTACCACTTTCCCACTTAAAGCGTCTCCACAAACCTTATCTCTAGGATAAACCTCCTTTTCAACGACTACATGCGGTATTCCAAATTGCGCTAAATAAAGCGAAGCACTACAACCTGCTGGTCCCGCTCCGATGATAACAATGTCTGTCTCTATAATTTGACTCAATTTTTTTAATGATATGAACTACAAATTAAACGATAGATATTTAGCTAATAAGCAAATGGCAACTATTTAGTCATAATCAATTTTTGGGTAGCGAACTGTTGCGAAGTGGTTTTTAGGGAGACGAAATAAATTCCATTTTGCAAGGCAATTCCATGGTTTATTGCAGCTCCAGAAAGCGTAAAACCGCTCGCTAATATTTGCCCGCTGAGGTTACTAATGGTATAGAACATAGGCTCCTGGGAAGGAGCATATACTGCGAACTTATCGTTAGTAGGATTAGGGACTATGCGGAAACTGATTTGTTCTGGTATAGTAATATCATTCGTTCTTTTCTCCTT
>DGBH01000079.1:4115-11728 GCA_002384205.1 Bacteroidetes bacterium UBA4009 | reverse complement strand
GCCTTAAAATCTTGCGTTAAATCTGACTGTACATCGTATATTTTAATATTTCCTTCATCGCATCCCACAGCAAGACACCTTACGCCATTTTCATAGTTAATGATTTGAGGAGCAGAATTACCATAGTAGTAGTAAATCAAAGAGTCATAAAAACCTGTATCGCCTAAAAACTTTTGAGAAATAAGTTCGTTCACCACAATACCCCCTAAGCTATCCGTTACCCAGCCAAAACTTGGAGCTGTATTCGATCCGTTATTCTGATAATAGACTAAGGTGCCACTTATATTGCCAATTAGCAGATCCAATTTACCATCACTATTCATATCTACAAAAGCAGGAGCAGCATTTCCTTCCACTGTAATACTTGAGAAGTTTTCCGTTTTTAAGGTAAATGTAGGATTAGTTGAACTACCCGTATTTTCATAATGAGCGATGGTTCCGTCTTGCTTACCCAACAGTAAATCTAAATCAGCATCACCGTCTAAGTCTCCAAATGCAGGCACAATGCCTCTATATTCCATTGCTTTTAGAGATAAATAATCAGTACTTATTTCTTTAAAATCAGGACTTGTAGATGTACCCACATTTTGGTAATACATCAAAAAATCAGTGGTATCACCCGTAATCAAATGATTACCTGATGTGGCAAGTATAAGATCTTGATCGCCATCGTTATCTAAATCTGCGAATACGGGAGCTACCCTACCACCCAGGTCAATCATATCACCTGTTAAGAAATCCATTCTATCCAAGTTAAATGTTGGCTTATTATCTGTACCTGAATTTAAAAACAATAAAACATTGTCTTTCTCACGAACAGAATATGAAAATTTATCTTGATCATTATTGGCTAAAATCAAGTCCTTGATCCCGTCAAAATTTACGTCTATATAAAACATAGCTGGAGCTACCGGAATTTTACCCTCTTCAGCCACTGAAAAAAACGATGTATCAATTCTAATAAAAGTATCTTTGTAGTAATTTAAATCTGACTTGCCATTTTCTAAAAAGTACACAGGATTGGTTGACCTTTCAGATGAGCCAAAAAACAAATCATTATCACCATCTCCATCATTATCAAAAAACATTAACGTCTTAGCCGCTGAATGTTTTTTCTGTTTATAATAAACTTCAATATTATCACAAGGCGCGTTTATAATTAAATCTGCCCCAAACTCATCTACCCCGCCGTAACATTTGTCTACTATGGTAAAACCTATTTCGGACAAGGGATTACCCAGCTCAATACTGTTGTTGCAATTAAAAATAATTTTAGAACCAAAGATATTCAGATTGGTAATAAAGTCCATATCACTATCTCCATCTACATCATAAATAGCAGGCAAACATCCTCCTACTTGAGATAGTTTTTTATTTGGGTTCCATGAGCTATATTGAACTGTATCTAAGGCAAAAAGGCCTTTACCCGCTTCAAATTGAGGCACAGTGCTAGACACGTTTCTATAAAGCATTACAGAATCCACTAGATACATCCATAAATCGGGCTTACCGTCTAAGTCATAATCATGCAACTGCATAAATTGTTCGCCCTTTGGAAAAAAGTCTTCATAACTAGGATCATACCTGTAATTCGTTACTCCTTTAACGGTTACGGCTATAAAAATCAGTACTTTATTGCCGGTTCTATCAAAAATAAACAAATCCATTGTACCATCTTGATTAAAATCGTAGGGCGAAAACTGAGGTTGATTTAACCCACCTGCCAAGGCTAAACTCAACACGCTACCGTTTTCATCTCTAAAAACGGGTGTGGATGATATTTCAAATAATTGTGCTTTAAGATTAAAACCAAATAACACAATAATAGACAGTAGGTATAACTTCTTCATATAAACGGTTTTTTATAGAGCACTAAATTACCACTTTTGTTGCACAGTAATAACTGTTTTTTTGTGAACCTTACTAAATTTTACAATCTACTCATTGAAAGTGAGTTTCGATTTACCACCGATAGCCGTGCGATAACTCCAGGATGCATTTTTTTTGCACTTAAAGGAGATAATTTTAACGGAAATACATTTGCAATTCAAGCACTTGAAAAAGGTGCTGCATATTCTGTTATAGATGAAAATATTGAACAGGACGATAGACTCATCTTGGTTCCCGATGTGCTTATTTACATGCAAGAAGTTGCCAATTTTCACCGTAAGTGCTACGACATACCCGTTTTAGGAATATGCGGAAGCAACGGAAAAACTACAACCAAAAATCTGATTTATGCAGTTTTAGCCCGTAAGTACAAAACACATTGCACACAAGGTAATTTTAATAACCACATTGGGGTACCTATTACCCTATTACAAATGCCGCAAGACACGGAGATAGCCATTATAGAACTCGGCACTAATAATCCTGGTGAAATAGCTGCCTTATGTGCTATAGCAGAACCTAATTTTGGCTTAATTACCAATATCGGGAAGGAACACTTAGAAGGATTTGGAACGCTGGAAGCCGTAGCCAAAGAAGAAAGTGAAATCTTTCATTATCTACTTAAACATCAGGGGACAGCTTTTGTAAACCAAGATGACGAATGGCTTACCCGAATGAGCCGAGGAATTGAAAAGAAGATCCTATTCTCAAAAGACTTATGTGCTATTACTACATTGGTTCCTTCTATTTCATTTACCTATAAAAATATAGCCTTTACTTCTCCACTTATGGGAGATTATAACTTAGATAACATACTTACTGCAGTTGCTATTGGTGAATATTTCAACCTTGAATTACCATCAATAAAAGAAGGAATTGCAGCTTACCAACCCGATAATAACCGCTCACAGCTTATCGAAAAAGGTGGAAACACTATATTGCTAGATGCCTATAATGCTAACCCAAGCAGTATGCAAGTGGCCATACGCAACTTTGCCAAAATGCCACAACTGCAAAAAGTGCTTATCCTTGGAGATATGTTTGAAATGGGACCTACGGCTGATCAAGAGCACGATGAGCTATTGCAATGGGCCCTGACATTTGGCTTTACCCAAATTTACACACTTGGACAGCATTTTGCTAGCATTTCAGCGCATAGTGGCCTAACAACACCATCCACTATGGAAGAATTGGGCGCTCAAGTGCAACATGCTAATTATACCCATACTGCATTCTTGGTAAAAGGAAGTCGCGGTATGAAAATGGAAGGAGTATTGAATTATTTGTAAATACAACGCCTGCTGTCAATATGAAAGAACCACTAAAAAGTAGTCTATTAATTATGAAATTAAGATATAGCACTTTAATACTATTTAGCCTGATTGTAAACATAGTCTATGGTCAAGAGGCCAGAGACTTTACTATTACGGATACTAAAGGAGAAAGTTGGAATTTATATAACGAATTGGCAAAAGGTAGAACAGTTGTTTTGGATTTCTTCTTTGCAGACTGTACCCCATGTCAAAAGCTTACCCCAGCTTTGGCTAGATTACTTAATGAGTACGATCAAGATTCATTGCTGATTTTAGGAATAAGCGACAGAGATAATAATGATAAAGTTGACGAGTTTGAGTTCTTGTATGGAGTTAATTATCCATCAGCGGGGCGTGAAGGGGGCGGAGATACAACTACTAACTTATACAAAAGCTGGTTCTCATTTGTGGGTTGGCCTACGTATGCTGTGGTATGTCCGAACAGACAAATTCACTGGGATATAAAGCGAGATACAAATTTTGTTGAAATGAGACAAAAAATACTAGAATGTAGTGGAACTCTTTTTACTCAAAGAATCTACAAAAACATATTGAACACCTATCCTGCTCCATCACCTTCTAACAGTACTATTACTCTTTCAATGGCAAATGACGGAGCTTATTCTGTTAAATTTATAAGTTCATCAGGACAAACTATTCTGGAACAAGTGTCAAATAGTGCGAATACTTTAGAAATACCTCAGTGCGACAACGGCATATACTATTTAGAAATTCTTCAAAAAGATTCAATCTATCGAACTAAATTGATAATTCAAAACAATTAACATCATGAAAAAAATATTCTTAATACTTTTCTTTTTACCAAGCATAGGCAATGCACAAGTAGAACTAGACTGGTCTGAACAATTTACGATTAATGACAACTCTGAAATAGGTTATACAAGACCTAAGGTGGTGTATACAGCCAATAATATTCCAGTAGTTATGTGGAGTAAAAAAACAAATCAGGAAGTCTATGTATCTAGATGGAATGGAAGTGAATTTGGAGCCCCTTTAAAAGTAACACCAGAGGGAATGAAGGTCTTTGCTCAAGACTGGGCTGCTCCAGATATGGCTGCTTATGGCAATAAAGTTGTAGTCACATTCGCTGCCGTTCCAGAAGAAACAGGATTAATCTATACCGTCACTTCCACTGATGGGGGAGCTACTTTTTCTGACACTGTAAGGGTATCTAACAATCCAGTTACGAGATTTCCTGCAGTTACGGTGGCTCCAGATTGGAGTGTTTATGTAGCATTTATGGAGTTTGAGCCTGGTTATCTTGAGCCTCATTACACTGTTGCAAGTTCTGTTGATGGCTTACAACCATATACAAAAGCTGTTAAGGCAACGGGGCCTGCCCCTGGAGAGGCTTGTGATTGCTGCCCAGCAAACATTATAACAAACGGTGATAAACAAGTGCTATTATTTAGAAATAATGATAATGATCTAAGGGATATGTGGGCGTCAGTATCAAATGATAATGGACTTACTTTTAGTACTGTTAAAGAAATAGATACAACCAAATGGATGATAGGTGCATGCCCTTCTTCTGGGCCTTCCGGTATGTTGTCAGACGATAGTTTGTATTACACTTGGATGAGTGGATCGTCAGGTCGTTCTAGGGTAATGATAGCTTCTGCCACTTCTGGTAATTTAGAGATTGGTCAACACAAGATGCTAACACCAGATATAGTCCAAAATGCATCGCAGAACTTTCCTATAATCTCAGGAAAACAAAACGCCATTGGTGTTGTGTGGGAAGAAAATATATCGGGTGTGTCGTCCATAATGCTAGCCGCCAGCAATTCAGGAATGGCAACATTGTTATCAGATTCTATATATAGGGTAAATACTGAATCTAATAGCTTTGCGCAGAACCCTTATGTTGCATTTTCTGATGGTGTATTTCATATAACTTGGCAAGATATAAGATCCAAAAGCATTTTTTATAGATCAGCAACGATTAAGGGATTTGTGGCTGTAACTGAGTTAAATCAGCCATTAAAATCCATATTTCTTTATCCCAATCCAGCAAATGGTATATTTAGAATAGAGAATGTAATTAGCGTTAAAAAAATTGATGTTTTAGATGCAAATGGTCAACTAATCTATAGTAGGAACGTAGATCAAGAAAGTTCAATTGAAGTTGATTTGTCTGACTATTCTTCGGGCAGTTATTCAGTGAAATTGACAGGGTCAGATTTTAGTATCGTAAGAAAAATTGTTAAGCAATAGTCACATAAAAAAATATCTTATTTACATAGGAATTTTGCTTTGAGGGCCACTTGATGTTTGGTGTGCCATTATCTAGTGGTAATAACATAAAAGATGAATTGATTTAAAAACCAAAAATACCTAAAAGCTTAATTTAGGTCACCCTTTGAGTAATTCTTTGCTTTGCTCCACAGCATGTGCTGTTAGCGTATCGCCACTTATCATTTTGGCAATTTCGTTGATGCGTTCATCGCCTGTTAAGATTCGAACTTGGGTTTCTACACTTTGGCCATTTTCTGACTTGTATACAAACAAATGATTCGTGCCTAGCGAGGCTATTTGAGGTAAATGCGTGATAACGATAACCTGTTGGCTGCTGGCTATTTGCTGCATCATCCCTCCTACTTTTCGAGCAATTTCGCCACTCACACCCGTGTCAATTTCATCATATATACTACTTGGCATTTTTACAAAATCAGCTAAAATACTTTTTAAACTTAGGTTAATACGTGCTAACTCTCCACCTGAAGCGGATTTCTTTAAGTCCGTAAATAAATTTCCTTTATCTGAACTTAGTTTGATTGTTAAGTCATCACATCCAAAAGCATTTAATTCATTGCTCTCTACCAGATCAAATTGTATACGTGAATGCTGCATTCCCAATTGGGCAAGTAAGTTATCTATTCGTTGTTCAATCTGCGTAGCGTTCTTTTTTCGTTTTTTGCTTAACAGCTGTGCTTTAGTGAGTAGCGTTGTTTCGTGTTTTGCAATGCTTTGCTCTAGTATGGCTATTTCACCACTCAGGCTTTCGGTAACGTTTAGTTTTTGTTCAAGCTCATTGCGCACTGACATTAATTCCATAATATCCGCAGCACGGTGTTTGCTTTTTAGGTTAAATATCAAGCCTAATTTTTCGTTAACTTCCGTCAATCGTTCCGGATTTACCTCAATATGCTCTGCATTCTTCGCTACTTCATGTGCAATATCTTGCATTTCTATAAGAACGGAATTTACGCGATCACTTATTGCTAGTGTTATTGTCGATTTTTGAGATTTAAGTATAGCACGTAGTTCTTGGAGTTGAGAAGTTATAGCGATTTCTGACCCACTAACTAATTGATCGGCGTCGTTAAACGTACGAATCAAGTCTTCTGCATTTTCCAAAAGCTCTTGCTCGGCGGTAAGTTCTACTTCTTCTATATATTCTAACTTAGCGGCGGCCAACTCATCAAACAGAAATTGATTAAAGTCGCTTTCTTTGGCTAATTCAGACTCTTGTTGGCGATACTTTTCGAGCGTTATTTTATCTTTTTTAAGGGTTTTTAGGTCACTGGCATATGCTTTTTGGTCCTCTAATAATCCTGCAAGAATGTCCAAACTGTAATACTGGAAATCGGATTTGAATAATTGAAGATTATCATGTTGGGAATGAATTTCAATCAGATTAGCACCTAACTCTTCCAGTGATTTTAGATTAACTGGCGTATCGTTTATAAACGAACGACTTTTACCACTACTGGTAATTTCGCGTCTGAGGATGGTCTGCTCTTCATAATCTAGGTCATGCTCGTTAAAAATAGGCTGAAGCGCATAACCCCTCACATCAAAAGTAGCTTCTATAATACACTTATCTTCTTTGTTTCTAAGTGAAGAAATATCTGCACGCTTGCCTAGAGCTAGACCCAAAGCACCTATTAAAATAGACTTTCCGGCACCCGTTTCACCCGTTATAATGTTCATGCCTTTATCAAAATGCATATCGACATCTGAAATCAGGGCATAGTTTTTTACTTTTAAACTTATGAGCATATCGCGTGGCAAATGTAAATTAATATTATCAAACAAATGGATAAAAATATTATCATTTCGTATCTTTAGTGAGTTAGCAAGGATGGCATACGGATTCTAACCCTATGAATGGGTAAAATTAGATTGCTACCCAAACGAATGTCTAGTATAACCAACACCGCCTGCAACTTGAGCGTTGTCCAATGCTCAGTTATTGCCCATTACCTTAAATTTGCAACGTAATATGAGTGATACTAGACCTTTAATATTAATAAGTAATGACGATGGAATTACCGCACCAGGCATATTAGCTACCGTAGAGGTTATGAAAACCTTTGGAAAAGTAGTAGTGGTCGCGCCTGACAGCCCGCAAAGCGCTATGGGGCATGCCATTACCATAAACAA
>DGBH01000079.1:0-3874 GCA_002384205.1 Bacteroidetes bacterium UBA4009 | reverse complement strand
GCAGATTGCGTGAAACTAGCTATAGATAAAGTACTGCATCGCAAACCTGACTTATTAGTAAGTGGTATAAACCACGGTTCTAATTCATCTATAAACGTAATATACAGTGGCACCATGAGTGCAGCCATGGAAGGTGCAATTAGTGGCGTTACTTCTGTGGGATTTTCATTACTGGATTTTAGTTGGAATGCAGATTTTTCTGCTTCCAAGGTGTTTATGCAAAAAATAATCGCTGCCGTTTTAAAGAATGGATTGAGTGAAGGTGTATTGCTAAGTGTAAACATTCCCAATGTACCCGAACGTGAAATAAAAGGCGTAAAAATATGCCGGCAAGCACGCGCTAAATGGGTAGAAGAATTTGACCACCGAACAGACCCCAACGGTCGTGATTACTACTGGCTTACAGGCAATTTTCACAATATGGACAAAGGTGAAGACACCGATGAATGGGCACTTGCTCATAACTATGTATCTGTGGTACCCGTTCATTTTGACCTAACTGCACATCATGCCCTACAAAATCTTAACACCTGGGATATTTAGATAACCCCTTGAACTAACCGATGAAAGATATAGTTAACACTCGAATTTTAGGCTTTATTATAGGCGTAGTTACCCCTCTGATTATTTTATATGGGGTTAATATATATAATTTTCCGAATCTTACATTCAGTACCTTTTTGAAAACAGGATTTCAAACCGCGTTGTTAAGTCCGTACCTCAAGATTGGCGCATTATTTAATCTAGCTCCGTTCTTTTTGTTCATCAATATGGATAAGCTTAAAACGTGTCAAGGAATAGTGTTTGCAACCCTATTCATTGGATGTTTCATTGTCTATTTCACGTTAATGTAACCATGAAATACTATTTTATATCCGGAGAAACCTCAGGCGACAACCACGCTAGCCGTGTAATGGTTGAGCTCAAAAAGCTAGATAAACAAGCCCTTTTTAGAGGTATGGGAGGCGACATGAGCCGTGCAGCAGGCCAAGAATTGGTTTTACACCAAAAAGAGATGGCCGTTATGGGTTTTGCAGAGGTTTTAGGTAGTATTTTTAAGATTCTTAAAAATCTTCGAAGAATTAAGAAAGATATTTCAACGTTTAATCCCGATATACTTATACTAGTAGATTACCCTGGTTTTAATTTTAAAATAGCTAAATACGCTTCTAAGCGTAACATTCCTGTTCATTACTATATATCACCTAAGGTTTGGGCATGGAAAGAAGGCAGAGTAAAACTTATACGAAAGTACGTTCGTGAGTTGTACTGCATATTGCCTTTTGAAACCGACTATTTTGCTAAGAAAGGGATAAAAGCCACGTATGTAGGAAATCCGAGTAAAGAAACGGTTGATGCATTTTTAACTACGAATACTCTAACTAATGGAACAAACAAGATAGCATTATTGCCAGGCAGCAGAAAACAGGAAATAAGTACCTCCTTGCCTATAATGCTGGAAGCCATGAAGCAATTTCCGAAGTACGAAGCTATAGTGGCACAAGCACCTGGATTTGACGAGGCATATTACCATGCTTTTGATCCGACCCTCAAACTCATACCTAATAATATGTATGTCTTACTAGCACAATGCGATGCGGCTATCGTTACGAGTGGTACCGCTACACTTGAAACTGCTTTAATGAACGTACCCCAAGTAGTGTGCTATAAAACCACTAAAGTAAGCTATGCTATTGCTAAATTTGTGATCAAGTTAAATTATATATCATTGGTCAACTTAATACTCGAAGCTCCATGTGTAAAAGAATTGATTCAAGATGATTTTGAAGCTGAAAAACTAGGCTATGAACTAAATCTACTGTTAAAATCTAAAGATAAAATAGCTCAAATGGAATCGTATTATGAAGAGCTTCACGCGCTTATAGGCGAGAGTCATCCATCGGTAAATGTGGCCAATCAGGTGTGGCAAAGTATATCGTAAGTAACAGAATTTAACGACACAAGGCCTACCTTCTTTGCATTACGTAGCATTCTAATATAAAAAAATATGAACAAAAAAAATCCTCTCACTTTTAGTGAGAGGATTTTTACATTATAGTTTTTTGCTATTTAAATTTATTTTTTCACTTGCTTTACAACAGCTTCAAATGCATCAGGATGATTCATCGCTAGGTCAGCAAGAACTTTTCTGTTGAGTTCTATACCTGCAGCGTGAATTGCTCCCATAAACTGTGAATAGCTCATTCCGTGTAATCTAGCACCTGCGTTTATACGGGTAATCCAAAGACGACGGAAGTTACGCTTGTTATTTTTTCTATCTCTGTATGCATATTGCCACGCTTTTTCAACTGCGTTTTTAGCTACTGTCCATACATTTTTTCTTCTACCAAAGTATCCTTTGGCATGTTTCATCATTTTTTTGCGTCTTCTCCTAGAGGCGACGGCGTTTACTGATCTTGGCATTTTTCTTTTTTCTTTTTAAACTAGGCGGATTAACAATTTTATGTCAGTCACTTTATTAGGCCTGAATAATGGTACAATGTTCTATCCTGTAGAACTTTTACTTTCCAATTCTTAATAAGAATTTAACGTTGCTTAAATCCGCTTTATGGACTAAACCGCTATGTCTAAGAGCAAGTTTTCTTTTCTTAGACTTCTTAGTTAAGATGTGACGCTTAAAAGCGTGCTTTCTTTTGATTTTACCTGTTCCCGTGATTCTGAATCTCTTCTTGGCACTGGAGTTGGTTTTCATTTTTGGCATCTGTTTCTCTCTTTTTAAATTTATTTTGGTGCTAAAACTATAATCATTTTTTTGCCTTCCATCTTAGGCAATTGTTCAAGTTTAGCTACTTCGTTAAGCTTTTCAGCAAACTGTAATAGCAGTAACTCTCCACGTTCTTTGTATATAATGGTTCTACCTCTGAAGAATACATAAGCTCTCACCTTGTGTCCTTCTTCGATAAATTTCTCAGCATGTTTCAACTTAAAGTTAACGTCGTGTTCGTCCGTATTTGGGCCAAAACGTATTTCTTTAATATCCGTTTTAACCGCGGTAGCTTTAAGCTCTTTTGCTTTCTTCTTTTGGTCATACAGAAACTTTCTGTAATCGGTTATTTTACAAACAGGTGGATCAGCCTTAGGAGAAACCTCCACTAAATCAAGCTCTAGCTCTTCAGCTATTTTTAATGCTTCATCTAAAGGGTATACACCTTGTTCCAAATTATCACCAACCAGACGAACTGGATCAGCAATGATGTACTCATTAATTCTGTGGGGATCTTTAACTCTACCCCTAAATGGTTTTTTCTTCTTCAAATACTGTTTATTGTTCTGTTAACAATGTGTTAAAATAAGTCACAAAATCTTGCAACTTAAACTTGCCTATATCTCCATCACCTTGAATTCTAACCGAAACCTCTTCATTATCAGACTCTTCCTCTCCTACTATTATCATAACAGGAATTTTGGTAGCCCAAGCATCGCGGATTTTTCGGCCAATTTTCTCGGCTCTTTCATCAACAAGGCCGCGAATATCGTTTTTTCTTAGATATTTTAAAACTTTATCTGCGTAATCGTGATACTTCTCTGAAATAGGTAAAATAGCAACTTGTTCAGGACTTAGCCACAATGGGAAATTACCTGCGGTGTGCTCGATCAAGATTCCGATAAATCTCTCCATACTACCAAACGGTGCACGGTGTATCATTACCGGTCTATGTTTCTCATTATCTGGTCCGATATAATCTAAATCAAAACGTTCAGGCAAATTATAATCTACTTGTATAGTACCCAATTGCCAGCTTCTTCCTAGTGCATCTTTTACCATAAAATCGAGCTTAGGCCCGTAAAATGCAGCTTCGCCATATTCGGTTACCGTTACCATATTTCGTTCAGCAGTAGCTTCAATAATTGC
>DGBH01000129.1:9093-12819 GCA_002384205.1 Bacteroidetes bacterium UBA4009 | reverse complement strand
GCAATTGACAATACAGATGCATCTAACACTGCTTTGCTTCAAGCATGTAACTACGCGGCTATATTTAAATCCGAATTGACAGTTCTTTTTGTATCTCAAGGTACGTCAGAAACTTTTGATGATGCCAAAAAAAGGATTAAAGATTTTACTTCATCCAGAGGTATAGTAGTTGAGTTAGCAGAAAGAAAAGGAAAATTTTATGATGAGGTAAGCAAGTTTGAAAAACAAGGAGATTTTACGTTAATCATCTTAGGGTCTAGAGATAAAAAGGGATGGAAGCCTTTTTGGTCCTCCAGCGATATTTTTAAAGTAATAAATAGCTCCACAAGCCCAGTGCTAAGTGTCAAGTCCAATTCTGCTAATTTCAAATTGGACCATATTGTTCTTCCCTTGGCAGATTCTACCAAAACACGCCAGAAAGTACCCTATTGCGCAGAAATTGCTAAACGATTTGGTGCAACTATTCACTTGCTCGGCATTTCAAGTAGCAGCGGAAGAGAAGTAGAGCATAAAGTGAATTCTTACCTTAGACAAACAGAGAAATATCTGGCAGAAAGAGATTTGAACTATGTAACAGAAATATCTTTTGGTAACAAGGTTTCAGACGGAATCATGAATTATGCTAAGAAGGTTAATGCTGGTTTGGTACTTATTATGACAGATACCGAAAGTGAAGGTTTATTTTCGGATAGCTATTCGCAGAAGCTGGTGTATAGATGTGCTACCCCAATATTAAGTATTCATTCAAGGGATACGCGCCTAACTGGTCAGGCTGGTTATTAAGATAACCCAAAATACATTTACCCTGAATTATAATGTAGCAACCTACATTAGTAATATTCTAATATCCTAATTTAAAGCCCTTGATTTCGAAGTATCACCCCGGCAGCAGGTTGAGCCGTTGGCATAATGGTTATCTCGTTTATGTTAACATGCTTAGGACGACTTACTATATAGCCTATTGCAGATGCAATGTCTTCCGCCACTAAGTTTTCAAAACCTTCATAAACAGCGGAGGCTTTAACCGTATCGCCCTCTAATCTAACCAATGAAAATTCGGTTTCTACCGCTCCAGGATGTACAGCAGATACGCGAATTCCTGATTCAGCAAGCTCTCTGCGCATCGCCTTATTTAGGGCGTCAACCATGTGTTTAGTGCCACAGTATACATTGCCGTTTGGATACACTTCTTTTCCTGCTATAGAACCTACATTTACGATATGTCCTTTGGTTTGTTTGAGTAACGGAATAGCAGATTTTGTAACGTAAAGCAGCCCTTTTACATTGGTATCAATCATTCTATTCCAATCATCTATACTCCCGTTTTCTATATTGTCTAAACCTGCTGCTAGACCAGCATTATTTACAACAACGTCTATAGCGCGCCATGCTTCAGGTAAGGTAGTAAAGAAATGGATCACAGCATCTGCATCACGTACATCAAGGTGCATTAGGTGTGTAGAGATACCATACTTGACGTTAAGTTCTGCCGCTTGGGCCTCCAGTTTATCTAACCTACGACCATTAATAATTAAGTCGTAACCTTGTTCAGCAAGTAGGTGAGCAGTTGCTTCACCTATACCCGATGTGGTGCCTGTAATTAATGCAATCGGCATTACTTATTCTTTCCTTTTAACATGTTTAAAATATCCTCATCAGTCATGCTGAGCATACCTTTGCTTAAGATTATTTTCACCTCTTCTGCATTACTAGCATTGGGGTATTCTGCCAAAAATTGATTGTAGTATGCAGAGGCAACCTTACTATCTTTTAAATATTCCCAACCTATAAACCCGGCTCGGTATATCAAATCTGAACGATTCTCATACTTAGGAAAATCTTTAATCGCTTGGTCAAGAGCAGTTAGTGCTTCTTCAAAACGTCCCACGGCAGTGCAGGCTAAGGCTAAGCGTTCGTAGTCTTTGGGAGCGATATTCTTATTTGCTTTTAACTTGTCGTCGTATAATTTGATGACATCTTGCCACTGTGCGGCGGTAGGAAGGTCTTTATCTAATACTTCAGAAATTAAATCGTCTGCCTCGATAAATTTACCTGCTTTACCATTCAGTATGGCTAGATTAATGGCGGCATTTCTGAAACGCTCCGTACTGTCGTCTCTAGTGATGTATTGCGTAAGAAGTGATTCTGCTTCGGCAGTATTTTTTTCATAGTAATAATACTGAGCAGCCGCATACAGATAGTCATTAGCTTGCGCATCTTCATACTTTATCCCGTAGGCCTTGTGGAGCATAGCCAATTCTGCTAAACCTTCTTTGGTTCCAGTTTTTTCGGAGTTTTCAAATTCTGCTATTTCGGCTAACATTGATTCTTGGCTTTGGCTACAAGATACAAGTACAAAGGCAGCAAGAATGGAAAAAAATACTTTGTTCATTTTCGTAAATATTAATATTGATTGGTCTGCAAAAGTACTAATGTACATGCATCTATAGTCTCGATTTTTTGTGAAGTTGCTAAATTTTGTAGGACCGAATTTTCAGTTCCAGGATTAAAGATGATACGTCTGGGTTTTAGCGCTACTATTTGCTCATAAAATCCTTCTTGAATCCTGGTATTGATGTATAAAGTAACGGTATCAACTTCTGCATCAGTTGGCCACTCATTTAGAATTTCAACTGCTCCAATTTGTCCTTTTTTAATGCCAAATGGGATTACCGTATGTCCAAAATCACGCAACATTTCAGTGGCTATGTAAGCGTATCTGTTGGGATTAGGAGTTGCACCTAAAACAAGCGTTTTTTTAGTCGGCTGCATACCCTAAATAGTTAAATGGAGTGATGGCAGCAATCTCCATTTTCACATGGTCAGACACGTCAAGTTTGGCTACGAACGCTTGAATAGAAGCTTCGTTTATTCCGTTATTGGTTCGGGTAAGGTCTTTTAGAAGTTCATAGGCACCCTCTATTTTCTCTCTTCGCAGGATGGTTTGTATCGCCTCTGCAGTCACAGCCCAGTTTTTGTCTAAGTCGGCGTGAATAGCCTCTTCATTCAAAATTAATTTACTCATTCCTTTCTCTAAACTTTTAAGGGCAATTAAGAGGTGAGAAAGAGGTATGCCAACATTTCTAAGCACGGTACTGTCTGTCAAGTCACGTTGTAATCTGCTTATAGGCAGCTTATTGCTAAAGTGGTCCAATAGGGCATTAGCTACGCCAAAGTTTCCTTCGGCATTTTCAAAATCAATTGGATTTACTTTGTGAGGCATCGCACTTGAGCCAATTTCTCCAGCAACAATCTTTTGCTTGAAAAAGTCCATGCTAATGTATTGCCATACGTCTTTCGCAAAATCCATTAAGATAACATCCATTCTTCTAAGGCAATCAAAAATAGCAGCGAGTTGATCGTAATGATCTATTTGCGTAGTTGGATAGCTGCGTACTAAGCCCAAATCAGCCACTAAATGATCGCCAAATTCAGGCCAGTTGATGGTAGGAAATGCCAATCTGTGCGCATTAAAAGCGCCGGTAGCACCTCCAAACTTGGCACTAATTGGCGTGTTAATCAACGTTTCTAATTGTATTCTAAGTCGCTCTGCATAAACGGCAAATTCTTTGCCCATTGTGGTGGGTGTAGCCGCTTGTCCGTGGGTTCTACTTAATAATGGGATGGTTTTCCATAGGGTAGCACAGGTATTAAGTTGCTCCAAAATGTTTTTGTAGGCAGGTATAATAACCTCATCCAAGCCTAACTGTAAGCTAAAAGGTATGG
>DGBH01000129.1:7230-8940 GCA_002384205.1 Bacteroidetes bacterium UBA4009 | reverse complement strand
AAGCTAAAAGGTATGGCGGTATTATTAATATCTTGACTAGTAAGTCCAAAGTGAACAAATTCACTGTATTCTTCCAGAGCGGTATTTTTAAGTTGTTTTTTAATAAAATATTCAACTGCTTTTACATCGTGATTGGTGGTTTTTTCAATGTCCTTAATGTCTTGCGCATCGGCTTCACTAAATTCAAGGTAAATCTTTTGAAGAAAAGCGATATCATTTTCGGCAATGGCAGGAAACTGAGGTAAATTCAATTGAGAAAGGGCAATAAAATACTCGATTTCTACCCATACGCGGTACTTAAAAAGTCCATATTCAGAAAAATAAGGAGCTAATTCGTTTACTTTACTTCGGTATCTCCCGTCTATAGGGCTAATGGCTGATAATTGCGATAGCATAGGTGCAAAGGTAGTTTTACCGACAAATAATACTATGCTTGGTGTTTATCTCGTGGAAAACGGGGTACGGATCACATCAATATTTCTATTTTTCGTTTTAAGCTAGAAAAAAATGGATGACGATGTAGAGGTGATTGTACGGCTAAGTTGGTGCTTTTCAGCATTTACTATATATTCTTACTTTTGTCCCATGCGTAATATCGTTTACTTATTTATTTTTTGGATCTCTTTTGCCCAGGCACAAGTTACTCTTTCAAGTGCTAAACTCGATTTTGGAGATGTACTTACCACTGCAGAAAAAGAACTAGCGGTAGATATTACCAATAGTACGTCTGCTGATTTAGGAATAGACCAAGTGAAACTGTATGGAGTAGATTATTCATATACCTTGAGTAATGCTACCCTAGCACCTGCGGGCAGTCAAAAACTAAGAGTTACCTTTAAACCAAGACACAATGTGGTGTATAATGGAGAAGTGATACTGGTACTAAGCGATGGCTCTCAACACAGAGTAGATATTGTAGGAAATGGCAGATACGCTGGCACCTATTACGATGCCACCTTTAATAAAAGCTATCAGGATCTTAAAGACGCTCTGAAAACAACTCTTGCATCGGGATATACCAACCTAGGTTACAACGGGGCTCGCGATAAAATGTACGGAGAGATAGATAACGTAAATGGTAAAGTTACCTGTATTTACACAGGTCGTGTTGCCACGTTTAGCACAAGAGCTGATGCCACCAGCAATAGCTTTAATTGTGAACATACCTGGCCGCAAAGTTTATTTAACTCCGCAGAGCCTGAAAAAGCAGACATCCATCATTTGTTTCCAACGGACGATAATGCCAATAGCAAACGAGCAAACTATGCGTTCGGTACGGTAAGCAACGCAAGCTGGACAGAAGGTGGGAGTAAGCTGGGAGGCAGCGTATTTGAGCCTAGAGATGAACAAAAAGGGGCTACTGCAAGAGCAATGCTTTACTTCTGTATCCGGTATCAAGATTACAGCAACTTTATAGATTCGCAAGAGGAATTGTTAAAACAATGGCACAGGGATTATGCTCCCAACACGCAAGAAGTCGCACGTAACGAAAGTATTTACAAGTATCAAAAAAACCGTAATCCCTTTGTAGATCACCCTGAGTTTATGGAGCGTATAAATGTAATAGGTGGTACAGATACAAAACCAGTGTTAAAATTGGCTAATCCTGTTCAAAGTACGATTAACTATACAAACGTTACGCCAAGCGATCAACGTGTTATTTACGTAATGAATGTAGGTAATCAAGATTGGTCTTCCATCGTTGGGGCT
>DGBH01000129.1:443-6976 GCA_002384205.1 Bacteroidetes bacterium UBA4009 | reverse complement strand
CCGCAAGGAGCAAATCAACTCGAAGTATATGATGGTGCTGGTCAATTGGTCTTATTAAGTTCAACCTTCACCGATATTCCATTCGTTGGGCACGCAGGAGGTGTTTACTTCGTTGCTATCAAAACCGAAAAAGAGGTCATTACCTCTAAGTTTTTGGTTTATTAGTTTAACAAACCTAGTAATCATTTCAAAGCATGAATTTTTTTAAAGTTGTTTTAGCATCAGCTATTGGCTACATAATAGCCGGCATTATTCTTTTAACCTTACTTATTGTAACGGTAGTTGGCATTGCCAGTAGTAGCTCAGATCAAGAAGAGTTGCCAAGTGACGCGGTGCTCACGCTTAAGCTTAATTATCCCATTGTAGACAGAGTTCAAGATGGTAACCCATTAGCCGCTTTAGCGCTTTTAAATCCCAATGAGCAATCGCCTTTAGGTTTAAATGATATTTTAAGCAGCATTGATAAAGCAAAAACAGATAATAACATAAAGGGAATTATTCTTGACTTAACAACCTTTGAGGCAGGTTATGCTAAACTTACAGAAGTTAGAAATAAGCTAGAAGAATTTAAAGCTACGGGCAAGTTTATTTATGCTTACGCGGATTATTATTACTTTCCTACCTATTTCATGGCGAGTGTTGCCGATAGCGTCTTTGTTAATCCTGAAGGTGAAATGGCTTTCAACGGGATGGTGGCTCAAGTTACTTTTTTTGCAGGCGCATTAGAGAAATTAGGTGTCAATATGCAAGTAGTGCGAGCGGGTAAGTTTAAAGGTGCCGTGGAAGCATACACACGAAATAATTTAAGCCCTGAGAACAAGGAGCAAATAGAAATTTACATCAATTCTGTTTTTAACGAAACATTGGCTAAGATTTCGAAGTCAAGAAAAATAGATGTCGCCAAATTAAAAGCGGATGCAGATGAGTTGAAAATGAAATCGGTTAATGATTTTAAATCAAACGGTTATATAGATGCAGTTGCATACAGAGATCAGTTTTACAGTGCTATGAAAAAACGAATGGGCGTGAAAGACGATCATAAAGTGCCACTTATCTCCGAACAAAAATATGCGAAGTCACTAGAAGACTTAGGCAGCGGAAGCGATAGAGTTGCGGTAGTATATGCATCGGGTGATATTATTGGAGGTAAAGGTGACGGTACTCAAATAGCTGCGGATGATTTAGCAGAAACCCTAAAAAATGTTCGTCTTGACAATAAAGTAAAAGCGGTGGTCCTTCGAATTGATAGTAGAGGGGGCAGTTCACTAGCTTCGGATATTATCTGGCGAGAAGCTAAGCTGCTTTCAGCTGCAAAACCATTAATTGTAAGTATGAGTGATGTTGCTGCTAGTGGAGGTTATTACATAGCTACTCCCGCGCGCAAAATAGTTGCAGAGCCTACTACAATAACGGGATCTATTGGTGTCTTTGGACTTATTCCTAATGCGCAGAAATTACTAAACGATAAATTAGGTATTGAGTTTGAATATGTGGGCACAGGCAAACATTCTGATATTGGTAGAATAGATAGAGATATGACTCTTGAAGAGAGAGAATACATAGAATCTATTATCGATAAAATATACGATACTTTTCTTTCAAGAGTTGCCGAAGGGCGTAAGATGACTAAAGAGCAAGTGCATGAAGTAGCACAAGGCCGTGTATGGACAGGTGTTATGGCAAAGGAAGTTGGGCTAGTAGATGAGCTTGGTGGTCTTGAGAAAGCAATTGAAATCGCAGCTAAAGAAGCAAATATTACGGAATATAAGCTAAAGGAATATCCTAAAGTTAAAGATCAGTTAGAGCTTATTGTCAATAAAATGAGTGGCAATACTTCATTCCAATCCAAGGTCAAAGAAATGGCTAAGTACACAGGATTTGAGAGCTATGCTCATTATTTGTCAGAGTTTGAGAAATTCGGCACAAAACACAGTGTACAGGCCATCATGCCGTTCGATATTTCGGTTAAAAATTATTCGCTACACTAAGTATTTTTCATCCTTGAATAAAGGATTACGGTAGATTGAGGTTAGAGATATCAGAGCAAAAACAACGCTTCTAGTGTAGTTTAGGATTTCACTTAATTGTGTTTATCCCAATAGACGAATAATTTAATCGAAAACTCTGCCACATTGTAAAAAAATCTGCCATTTTTGCAGTTCGATTCATGGATTTACAACAAGTAAAACAACGATTTGGTATCATAGGGAACTCACCTAAGCTACACTATGCCCTGCAAACCGCAATGCGCGTGGCCCCAACTGAACTTACGGTTTATATTCAAGGTGAGAGTGGAAGTGGAAAGGAGTCTTTTTCTAAAATAATACATCAATTAAGTCCTCGAAAACATGGTCCGTTTATCGCCATCAACTGTGGGGCATTGCCAGAAGGCACGATTAATTCTGAGCTTTTTGGTCATGATAAGGGAGCATTTACAGGTGCAATGGATAGCAGAAAAGGCTATTTTGAAAGTGTAAATGGCGGAACATTATTTCTAGATGAGGTAGGCGAACTACCCTTAGAAACACAAAGTAGATTGCTGCGCGTTTTAGAAAACGGAGAGTATATCAGGGTAGGTAGCAGTAAGGTAATGAAAACGGATGTGCGGATTATTACAGCTACCAACAAAGACTTGATGGGAGAGGTGGAGAAAGGAAAATTTAGAGAAGACCTATATTATAGACTTTCTACGCTTCCGATTGCCGTGCCCCCGTTACGCGATAGACCTGGAGATGTGGTCCTTTTGTTCCAAAAATTCGCTTTTGATGCCACCGAAAGATACAGAAGTGAACCACTAGAACTTTCACTAGATGGTGAGCAAGTGCTTATGAATTATCGTTGGCCAGGTAATATTCGTCAGATCAAAAATATTGCGGAGCAAATCTCTGTTCTAGAACAAGGACACCCCATTGATGCAACTACTATATTAAAGTACTTGCCTGCTAGAGCAGATAATAATTTACCTGCATTGTACAGAGAAAAGTCTGAACACTCAGATGTCTCCGAAAGAGATATATTTTATAAAGTATTGATTGACCTTAAAAAAGATGTTTCAGAACTGCGTAAAGTAGTTTTTGGCTTAGTAGACAATAATCAATCAAATGAAGATTTTAGGGATAATTCTAACTCTTCGGTGCCCCGTGTTATTGGGCAGAAAGGCACTCAATTAGAAAAAACAGGATACACGAATAACTCCTATCCCACGGTGAATGGGAATGTGCATAATGAAGACTTGGATGAACATTTTGTAATTGATGATCGCGATACGGTTGGAGAGAATGAAGTACTTTCGCTAGAAGCCAAAGAAGAAGAATTAATTAGAAAAGCATTACTTAAAAACAGTGGACGTCGCAAAAAAGCAGCACAAGAACTAGGCATTTCCGAACGAACATTGTACCGTAAAATAAAGCAATATGAAATCGATAATTAAACTTTCTACATTCGTATTTGCATCAATGATGCTTCTGAATTCGTGTGGGTTTTACGGCTTTAGTGGAACATCTATAGATCCTAAGGTGAAGACATTCTCGGTTTCTTTTTTTGAGAATAGTGCGCCTATAGTTTCCCCATTATTAAGTCAAACGATAACGGAAAAGTTAAAACAAAAGTTTATTTCTGAAACGAGTTTAAGTATCACAGAAAACGACGGAGATTTCAAGTTTTCGGGGAATGTTACTGGTTTTACAGTGGCTCCAATATCAGCACAAAATACAGATAATGCTTCGCTCAATAGATTGACGATTACGGTAAATGTAAAGTTAGTCAGTGAGAAAGATCCCAAGAGTGCTTTTGAACAATCCTTCACTAATTTTCAGGACTTCGACGCGGCTAAAGATTTTAGTCAAGTTGAAACGGAATTGGTCAATGATATTTCGGATATGCTCATACAAATTATTTTCAATAAAGCCGCAATCAACTGGTGATAGCATCCTTCGAAATATCATCCTATGTACAAAGGCTTGATGAGCTAGGTGAGATAGAAATTACAGCCCTAGCTAAAGAAGTAAAAAATAAGCCATGGTGTGCAAGTTACCGTATGCTGCTAGCACGTGCATATACCAATGAAAATTCATATCTAAAAAATAAAACACTACGCTTGGCAGCTACTTATTCTGGTCGTAGAGAGCAACTTTTTGAATTGATGCATACTCCGTCATTATTATTGGAATCAGATGTAGAAAATAAGGTTAAAAAGGAGAATAAGGCAGTGTTCTATGAGGAGTCAAAGGATGTCGATGAGGTTGTAGAGGCTATGGATTTGACAGTTAAGGAAGAAATTCAACTTGACGACCTAACTGTCTCGAATTCGGTTTTAGAGGTACAAGATCGTTTGGTGGCAGTAGAGGTGCTGCTAGAATCAACATTAGAAGAAAACACTGAGATTGTAGATGCTAATGAAACGGTAGCAGATGAGGAACTTGTTATAGTCTCAGAAATGGTTTATGTTTCAGATTTGGACCAGAATTTAGAAATATCAGAGGAAGAATTGGTGGTGGAAACGGAGGATAACCACAAGACCAGTGTGGACTTCGATTCGATTGTAGTATATGACCCGATTAAAGAGCTGCCTGCCTTAGAAAAACCAAAGGAGAATAAAAGAGTAGAGCTACCCTTTGACATGGTTATTTATGATCCTGAAAAAGAACTTACTAGGATTATTGAAGAGAAAGCAACACATGATACCAAAGAGCATGATTTCTTATATTGGCTTAATAATATTGAGCATGATGATGCGGTTATTGCTAAGTCCAAAGAAAACTTCAAATCACCTGATAAGGTTCAGGAATTATTAGATCAGTTTTTGGCTACAAAGCGTTCCCGTCCTATAAAAAACGCAACATTTTATAATGTAACGGCAAAAGCAGAAGAAAGCATACACGACAATATGGATGTGCTAAGCGAAACATTAGCAAGCCTTTATGTAAAACAAGGGTATCTAGACAAGGCAAAAATTGCCTATGAGAAATTAAGTTTGCAAAATCCTAGTAAATCAGCGTATTTTGCCGCCCGAATCACGGAGATAGAACAACAACAAAAAGAAATTTAAAATATGTTTACCACATTCATCATACTAGCGAGCATTTCTGCTGTATTATTAATCTTAGCAGTACTTATTCAAAATCCAAAAGGTGGAGGAATCGCAGCTAATTTTTCGGCAGCTAACCAAATAGCAGGAGTTAAAAAAACAAATGAATTTATAGAAAAAGCTACTTGGACTCTAGCTATTGCAATGTTTGTTTTAGCTCTTGGAAGTAGATTTGTTTATACGCAAACAGTTGAAGAGCAAAATGCGTTCTTAGAGAGAGTCGCAGAATCGTCAACGATTTCAGAACCTGCACCTGCGGCAGGTGTAACCGCACCTCCCGTTAGCGAAGCTGCACCAGCTGGTGTAGAAACTGCGACAGAAGGTCAAGATGCAGCTTTACCAGAATAAAATTATTTGAAAGGAATTATTCCTTTATAGACAAGGCAGTATTTACGGATACTGCCTTTTTTTTGCCAAAAATGACACGACAACATGTTTAACTGACTTTTGGGCATACCTATTTGTCCATTTGAGTGTAAAATTGTCCTTTTTTCGCTGTGGCATAGAGTGTGAAGACGTAGGGCTGTAACAATAAATTAGTTATTAAATAAAATGAACATAAAACCATTATCAGACAGAGTTGTGGTAGAGCCAGCAGCAGCTGAAACTAAAACTGCAGGCGGTATCTATATTCCGGATACTGCAAAAGAGAAGCCTCAAAAAGGTACTGTACTAGCAGTAGGGCCAGGTAAAGTAGATGAGCCAACCACCGTAAAGGTAGGAGACGTTGTATTGTACGGTAAATACTCTGGTACAGAGCTAAACGTAGAAGGTAAAGATTTATTAATTATGAGAGAATCAGATATTCTCGCAATCATTTAATCATTTTAAAATTTAAGTTAGAAAAAAATGGCAAAGCAAATTTTATTTGACACCGTTGCACGGGACAAACTCAAAAATGGAGTAGACGCACTGGCAAATGCAGTAAAAGTAACCCTTGGACCTAAGGGAAGAAACGTAGTTATTGACAAAAAATTTGGATCACCAAATATCACCAAAGATGGAGTAACAGTAGCTAAAGAAATAGAGCTAAAAGACCCTGTTGAAAATATGGGAGCTCAGATGGTAAAAGAAGTAGCATCTAAAACTGCAGATATTGCAGGAGATGGTACTACTACCGCTACTGTTTTGGCTCAAGCAATAGTTGCAGGCGGACTTAAAAACGTAGCAGCGGGTGCCAATCCAATGGATTTGAAACGAGGAATCGACAAAGCTGTTATTGCGGTTAAAGAAAATCTTGCTAAACAAAGCGAGAAAGTAGGAGATGATTTCTCTAAAATTGGTCAAATAGCCTCCATATCTGCTAATAATGACGAAGTTATTGGTAAGCTTATAGCAGATGCTATGAAAAAAGTAGGTAGAAACGGAGTTATTACCGTAGAAGAAGCTAAAGGAACAGAAACCGAAGTAAAAACTGTGGAAGGGATGCAATTTGATAGAGGTTATT
>DGBH01000129.1:0-252 GCA_002384205.1 Bacteroidetes bacterium UBA4009 | reverse complement strand
GAGGTTATTTATCTCCATATTTTGTAACTAACACAGAAAAAATGGAAGCGGATTTAGATTCGCCTTACATTCTTATTTGCGATAAGAAAATAAGTAGTATGAAAGAATTACTTCCTGTTCTTGAGCAAACTGCTCAAACAGGTAAACCTCTTTTAATTATTTCTGAGGAAGTAGAAGGTGAAGCGCTTGCTACTCTTGTGGTGAATAAAATTAGAGGCTCACTTAAAGTAGCAGCAGTAAAAGCTCCTGGTT
>DGBH01000170.1:4048-5226 GCA_002384205.1 Bacteroidetes bacterium UBA4009 | reverse complement strand
GGCGATCAAAAAGCACGCGGGCACAAAGGTTATGTCGGAGAAGACAATTACCACAGACTTAATATTTTGGATGTGCAACGCTTGATTCGCTTTATGCCTAAAGTGGTAATAGCAGTTGTGCCAGGATGGGCGGTAGGCGGTGGGCATAGTTTGCACGTGGTTTGTGATTTGACACTAGCAAGCAAGGAGCATGCTATTTTTAAACAAACAGATGCTGATGTTACTAGTTTTGACGGTGGATATGGTTCTGCATATTTAGCCAAAATGGTAGGGCAGAAAAAAGCACGTGAGATATTCTTCTTAGGTAGGAATTATAACGCTCAAGAGGCGTTTGACATGGGAATGGTAAATGCGGTTGTACCACATACTGAGTTGGAAGACACAGCGTACCAATGGGCTCAAGAAATTTTAGAAAAATCGCCAACTAGTATAAAAATGTTAAAGTTTGCCATGAATCTAACCGACGATGGCATGGTAGGCCAACAAGTATTTGCAGGAGAAGCTACACGATTAGCCTATATGACTGACGAGGCTAAAGAAGGCCGTGATGCTTTTTTGGAGAAACGTAAACCTAATTTTAAGAAAGAGTACTTACCGTAGGGATTAGACGTTTAGATCTTTAGAGTAGGCCGTGAATTACCAGGTAGCTCTAATCTAACTTTTCAAAATAGTAACTAGTTCACTCGCTTGCCTTACACCACTTTCGCGCCAAACTTGTTTTCCTTGTTTGAAAACCATTAAAGTAGGAACTCCTTGTACGTGATATGTGCTGGCCAAAGATTGATTTTTATCTACGTCGATTTTAACAATTTTGACTTTTTCACCTAGTTCTTTCTTCACTTGTTCTAGAATTGGGACCATCATTTTACATGGGCCACACCATTCTGCACTAAAATCTACCAAAACAGGCACACCTCCACTTATTATTTCCTTAAAACTTGCCATTGATTTTAAATTTGCTTCTTAGATTTTTAGACGAAACGCCTGCTGTTCTAAATTTTTGTCGGGATGGCGGGATTCGAACCCACGGTCTCACGCCCCCCAGACGTGCACTTTAGCCGGACTAAGCTACATCCCGATGTTTTTAATATAAGAAACAATAAAAAAATTATTCTCTTATTTAGTGTGCAAATCTATGTCAAATAGTGTAAACGTAAATTTCTTTTTTCAAATAAGCA
>DGBH01000170.1:0-3730 GCA_002384205.1 Bacteroidetes bacterium UBA4009 | reverse complement strand
GAATGAGTAACAAGATATTAGCCAAAAATACATATTTGCACTATTATTACATTTAAACACAAACCAAAATGAAACAACTTAGAAATGCATTAGTTTTAGTAGTAGCTGTTGCAGCTATCACACTTACTTCTTGTTCTCAATCTGACAATGGTGCTGCAGAAGCAGCAGCGGCAGCAACTGCAGATTCTATGGCAGCAGCTGAAGCAGCGGCTATGCCAGCTGATACTACAGCAACTGCAGATTCAACTGCTACTGTAGCTGAATAATTCAGTCTCAAAAAAAATTAAAACGTCTCCAATATACTTGGGGGCGTTTTTTTGTGCCTAGATGAACTAGGCTTTACTAAAATTATAGCGCATATTGCGAATCTTTTATGCTAACTAAGACTACATTTTCTTTTTTAAAAGAGCTAGCTGTCAACAACACTCGGGAGTGGTTTGCCCTGCATAAAAAGACCTATGATCAAGCTCGTGGTGAGGTCGTAACGTTGGTCAAAGAAATCCATCGTCAGTTAGATGAGGTTGATAAAATTGAGAATTCCAAGATTTTTCGGATCAATCGTGATGTACGCTTTAGCAATAATAAATCGCCCTATAAATCTAACTTTAGCGCGTATTACACGCGCTTAGGAGAGTCAAGGAGATGTAGTTACTATTTGAGTATTGAGCCAGGGAATCAAACGGTAGTCGGAGGTGGATTTTATGATCCCTCAAAAGAGGATTTATTCAGAATTCGAAAGGAATTTGAACTGGATGAGTCGATTATCACTAAAATAACTACGGATAAAACATTTAAACGCTATTTTGACCAGCTAAGAGGTGACAGACTCGCAACGGCTCCGCGGAACTTTGACAAAGAACATTCCCATATTAAATGGATTCAAATGAAACAATTCTATGCATTTAGAAAGTTCACAGACGAAGAAGTGCTGAACCCCACTTTTCCTGAAGAAGTGATGAAGACTTTTATGGCAATAAGACCTTTTTTCGACTATATGAGTGATATATTAACAACAGACTTAAATGGGGAATCTATACTAAAGTAGAAAGTTACCATAAAATCCAACACCTATTACTAGTTCTTAAAAGAGAACATTCACCTTCATCATCCAATTAAAACCAGCCATAGGATATACATAATTGAAATCCTGTCTTTCACCACCTGAATATCCGCTAAAGGTATATCCATTGGGGGCATAAAATTGGTTAAGCACATTGTTTAAGTAAAGTCCAACATTGATCTTTTTAGCACCTTTTAACTCGGCAGAGGTGTAGTTAATACTAAAATCTAAATTGGTGAAAGCATCCAAGCTTCGCATATCGTTTTGCGTGTTGTCCAAATATTGTTTGCCGACATATTTGCCACTGGCATTTAACGTAAAAAATGTGTTCGCTTGATAGCTCAAAAGAGCTGCAGCAATGGTGTTCGGAGAGAAGGCTATATCGGTATTTATAAATTGCTTACTAATTTGTATTGGCCAATTATCCCAGTCATCCGTAAACTGAGTAAAGGTTTGAATTTTATTTTCTGAAAGTGTAACGTTACCTCCGCCTTGTAATTTTTTAGTAATAGGGTATTGAAAATCAATTTCTATACCACTACGATAGCTATTTTTTACATTGGTGCGAATGGCTTGCCCCACATCATTCACTGCTCCAGTAAGTACTAATTGATTAGTATACTGCATGGTGTATAAATTTACATTCAGCTGCTTTCTGTTGTTAGCATATCTATATCCTACTTCTACATTTTCCATTGTTTCATGAAGTGGCCTGATACTGGTTTTATTGTCTCTAAAATCATCGCGAACCGGTTCTCTGTTACCTACGGCAAATACGCCGTAAAAGGTGTTGTTTTTAAGGAGGTAGGTAAGCCCTACTTTAGGATTAAAGAAGCCGTAGCTTGCTTCTTGTGGTGCTAATTTTAGACTATCATCTAATCCTTCAAACTGGTAGTTCACAAAGCGATACTGTAAGTCAATATACGGAATTAAGTTATTATAGTTATAAGACTGACGAACATAGAAGTTGCCATCTATTTTGGTCGCTTGGTTATCATAATAAATAGCATTTATGGCTTCATAACCCGTGAATTGGGTGGCGATAGCTTCTCCAAAATGACGTCCATTGTAGCTGCTTAGTCCTCCGCCTATGATCGTTTCAAATTTATTTCGATTATACGTCACATTAGCAATGGTCCCCACTAGGGTGTTATCTAACCATCTTCTTCGTGTCAGATCACCTACAAAGGAAGTATCGCCCGTAGGTTGTACGCTTCCTATGCCGTAATCAGAAAGTGTTTCTTGTGCTTTAAATTGCTCAAAGTACCCTTTACCTGTGGTTAAATACGCCGCCGTATTCAGCTTTAAAAAGCTGCTGAAGGCATGGTCAAAGAAAAACTGATAGTGATTTTGTGTGTAGCGATCTACTTGATTTTCGTAGGTATAGTAATTATAGGTTTTACTATTACTTTCTTGTAAATTCTGAAGATCAGTTCCGCCTATATAAAGTTGATTTATATATCTATTTTCTCCTGCTATATCTCCCTTATAAACGGGCTGAGGTATTCCCCACCACGCTTGATATGTGCGTTCGCTTCCAATCAGTATATTGGTTTTAAAAACAGATTTATCCCAATATTTAGCAGCAACCAAGTTAGCAGATTTTAAATCTGAACTTGCTCGGTCTATGTAGCCATCACTTTGTATTAAGCTTCCTCTGAGTTGAAACGCCCAATTATTTTTTAATCTACCTGTGTTGTGGAGCAGCGAAAATCGTTGTGTATTGAAACTTCCTACTCCAAAGCTTGTTTGCGTAGAGGATTCTTTGGGTAATTCATTTGTTCTGATATTTACACTTGCACCAAATGAAGCAGCACCATTTGTGCTCGTGCCCACACCACGTTGTATCTGTACACTTTCAGTGGAGCTGGCAAGATCTGGCATATTTACCCAATACATTCCTTGGCTTTCAGCATCGTTTATAGGTATGCCATTCACGGTAATGTTTACGCGAGTAGGATCGATGCCACGTACTCGAATTCCAGTATAACCCACGCCATTTCCAGCGTCTGAAGAGATTACGGTACTTGGAGTCATGTTCAGTAAAAACGGGAAGTCTTTACTTTGATCCATCATTTCTATTTCTTCCTTTTTGATATTGGTAAATGTGGAAGGAGTAGTATTTTTCGCGCGCACAGTGGTAATGACTGCCGCATCTAAAAATGCCATATCAGGCAATAAAAAGAAAATCTTCTCGGGAGCGTTTTGTGAATTAACATAGACCATGCAAGAATCAACTAATGTTTTATGTCCTACGTGGGTGATAGAAGCTAGGTAATGGCCCGCAGGAATATTTTCTATATATACAGAACCATTTTCGGTAGAGTAGGCGGTAAATGTTTTTTTCTTGTCACTTAACCTAATAAACGCAGAAGCAACTGGTTCATAGTTACTTGCATTTTTTAGTTGAGCATTAAAAGTGTTTTGCCCCGTGCATATCATGGTAGATATTACAATTAGTGAGATTAAAGAAGCTACCTGGCGGCTTATACTTGATTTTTGTTTCATTCCTGTGTTTAATTTTAAAATTACAGGAGTGTCGAGAGATACAGTTACATCTTTTTATTCCCTACGGCAGCATTATCTGCATCAGGTTTCGTTCGCCTAAGCGAATCGTGGGTATCATCTCAGCAATGCAGACATTATGGTCTGCAAAGCACCCCTTTGTTG
>DGBH01000155.1:31682-32951 GCA_002384205.1 Bacteroidetes bacterium UBA4009 | reverse complement strand
CGGTGTATTTTACCCAATTGTGCCGCATTTAATTTGCGAGATACTTCATGCTGCGCTTCTATAACTTCAGAAAGTCGTCTTCGCTTCATATCTTCAGGTACATCATCTTCGTACTTGCGTGCAGCCAGTGTTCCGGGCCGTTCACTGTAAAAATACATGTAGCTAAACTCAAACTCACAGGTACGCATTAAGTCTAACGTTGCCTGGTGATCTTCTTCTGTCTCTGAGCAAAAACCAGTAATAATATCACAACTCACACCACAGTTGGGGAGCACTTCTTTTATCCGATTGTATTTCATCTCATACCACTCCCGGGTGTACGTTCGGTTCATCTTTTCGAGTATGCGCGTACTTCCACTTTGGGCCGGAAAATGAATATGTTTGGCCACGTTATCATACTTTTTCATTACAAAAAGTACTTCGTCGTGTATGTCTTTGGGATGCGACGTAGAAAAACGCACCCGTAAAGCAGGGTCTACTTGCGCTACTTTTTCGAGCAAGTTAGCAAAGCTTACACTGCTTGCTTTTTCGTCTTCAGTTAATTTATCAAAATCTTTTCGCGCACCGCCACCATACCAAAGGTACGAGTCTACGTTTTGACCCAATAATGTTACTTCTTTATACCCTTTGCTTACCAAATCTTGTGCTTCGGCTACAATACTTTCGGGGTTTCTGCTGCGCTCTCTTCCACGGGTAAATGGGACCACACAAAAACTACACATATTGTCGCAACCTCTTGTTATACTGATATACGCTGTAACTCCATTGCTATTGAGTCGCGTAGGCTGAATTTCGGCGTAGGTTTCTTCTAGGCTTAATAATACGTTAATAGCCTTATGCCCGTCTTCAACCTCACGAAGTAAAATAGGTAATTCCTTATACGCATCGGGCCCAGCTACTATGTCTACGAGCTTTTCTTCTTCAAGCAATTGCTTTTTAAGTCGCTCTGCCATACAGCCAAGTATGCCAATGGTCAAGTTCTTGTTCTGTTTTTTATTATGCCGTAAGTGCTTCAGCCTATGGCGGATTTTCTGCTCTGCATTATCACGGATAGAACACGTATTAATAAAAATAATATCCGCTTCCATCTCATCATTGGTGGTTTCTACCCCTATTTCTGACATGATAGAAGCTACTACCTCACTGTCTGCAAAGTTCATTGCACACCCGTAG
Source organism: Bacteroidetes bacterium UBA4009 (assembly GCA_002384205.1). GTDB lineage: Bacteria > Bacteroidota > Bacteroidia > NS11-12g > UBA9320 > UBA9320. The sequence goes on along the minus strand of DGBH01000155.1, from coordinate 31,778 downwards.
CTCTCTATAAACAGCTTTCTTTTCTCCGTATTCTCTTGTATTACTGCCAAAGCGATGCAAATGTAGCGACAGAAGTAATGACTAGGTTGTGATAGT
>DGBH01000155.1:24008-31471 GCA_002384205.1 Bacteroidetes bacterium UBA4009 | reverse complement strand
TGCTTTTTTTATTTTGGTTAAATTTGCCTGCGCTTGAAATTAAAGATAGACTTCGAAATAGCTCAGAATGAATTGGCTCAAACGTGGCCTAGCTTTTTTATGCTTGGATCCTGTTTTGCGCAAAATCAGGCCGATCGAATGGCTCAACTAGGTTTTGACGTGGTGAGCAATCCCTTTGGGATCATCTATAATCCTGTAAGTATACAAAATCTACTTCAACGAATGGGTAACAATACGGCGTATACCGAAACTGATTTTAATCAGCGAGACACCGTTTTTTCTTGGGAACATCATGGCGATTTTAAGTATTCCGGCGTTGCGCCTGCTATAGAAACGTCTAATGCTATCCTAACTACGGCTCGCCAGGCTGCACAAAAAGCAGATGTGATCTTACTTACTTTAGGAACTTCCTTCGTGCATACGCACAACAACATCCTCGTTGCCAATTGCCACAAAATCGCAAACCACGAATTTGAACAAAAGCAGTTGACGTTTGACGAAACTAAAAACAGTATTGAACACTCTATTTCGCTAATTAAACAGCTAAACCCAACGGCATCTATCATTATTACGGTAAGTCCGGTTAGGCATTTGCGCAGTGGCATTATAGAAAACAGTAGGAGTAAAGCGGTTTTACTAGCAGCGCTGCATGAAGTCTTGCGCAGCGTTACCAACGCCACTTATTTTCCTTCTTATGAATTATTTATAGATGAACTTCGTGACTATAGATTTGCCAAAGAGGACATGACACATCCTACACCACAGGCAGAAACCTACATCTGGGATCGCTTTTGTGAAACGTACTTTTCAGCAACTACACGTGATATCATCGAACACGTCAAAAAATACAATTTATTTGCAGCGCATCGGCCCATTCACTCTGCTAATGAGCATTTACAGAAAGTCGCAGAAAAACGAAATACCTTACAGCTTACATACCCATTTTTAAAGATCAAATGAAAAAAGTACTTATAACGGGAAGCAATGGATTGCTAGGCCAAAAACTATTGGATTTATACCTAACTATAGAAGATATAGAACTCATTGCAACCGCTCGTGGTGAAAATAGATATCCGCGCAAGGAAGGGTATACCTATACCAGTCTAGACATCACCAATGAAAAAGAAGTACAACACGTTATCGCCCAACATGCTCCAGATTGTATTATAAATACTGCTGCTATGACCAACGTAGATAGCTGTGAAACCGATAAAGAAGGATGCGACAAACTAAATGTAGACGCTGTTGCCTACCTTATTGCAGCCGCAAATACCGCAGGTGCTCACCTTATACACTTGAGTACCGATTTTATTTTTGATGGTAAAAAAGGGCCGTATAAAGAAGACGATGAGGCAAACCCACTAAGCTACTATGGCCACAGTAAGCTACTTGCCGAAAATATGGTGCGTGAGTATTGTACGAAGTGGAGTATCGCACGTACGGTTTTGGTATACGGCGTAGTAAATGATATGAGCCGAAGCAATATCGTTTTGTGGGCTAAAGGGGCTTTGGAAAAAGGGCAACCAATCAACGTAGTGGATGACCAATTTAGAACACCTACCTTGGCAGAAGATCTTGCCAAAGGATGTCAATTGATAGAGCATAAACAAGCTGAAGGTATTTATAATATCAGCGGAAAAGATCAAATGAGCATACTAGAACTTGTGCAACGCGTAGCTAATTATTTTGATTTAGATGCGAGCGTACTGCGTGTAGTAAGCAGTGAATCGTTAAATCAACCTGCTAAACGTCCGCCTCTCACGGGTTTTGACTTAACCAAAAGCAGAAAAGTACTGGGCTATGAGCCACATTCCTTTGAACAAGGAATTGGTGTATTGATGGAGCAGTTGTAGTATTAACTACAACCAGATAATACCAATAATAAAAAGCAATAATGCCAACTGCAGAATTCTGTGTATGGGCTTTTTATTTTTTTCAATAAGCCAAATCATCAGTAGTTTTAAAACGGCGATGCCGCCCAATATTAAAAAGAACTCAGGTTTGGTATTCACCATCAAAAAAATGGCATCTATCGCATAGCTAATGATAAGTATTACCTGAAAAATTCGCTTGCTGGTTTCAATCCCTATCTTGGTTACTATACTCTCATAGCCAATTACTACATCACCTTTTACCCAAATAATATCTTTGTAAATCTCTCTAGCAAATAGGACAAAAAATAAATTAGCACCGTATAAGAAAAATATCAGACTTAAACTCTGATAGTAAAATACCAAACTAAAGAAAGCAAATACTGTTAAGAAGCTAGCCGCGAGTTCTCTAATCAATACTATTTTACTTAGCTTATGGGAATAAAACCAGAGTGCAAATGTGTAGAAGGCAAAAAATATAAAAATTCTCCAAGAAGCATAAAGGGCTATACTCAAGCCTAAAAAATTGAGCAATAAATAAAAATTGAGCTTAAACCCACGACTTACTAAATTTTGAAAACGAGTACGATGTGGCCTATTGATTAAGTCTCTCTCGATGTCATAAAAATTATTGACAATATAACCTCCGGCAAGTATTAGTGCCGTAGATAGGATGATAAGATGAACTTTAACTTCTAGCAACGAATGAAAAATATCTTCTTTCACATTGAATGCAAAAAGAAAACTTATGTATTGTGCAATAGCCGTAAACAGCACGTTTTTCCAACGAACCGAAGCCAGTAAAGCTATAATCTTAAGATAAATAGAATCGCGTTTCTGAGATATAATCGCGCTCATACACTAGCGTTTATATACGATGCACCAACTCTAGCTCGTAGCTACTTAGTTGTTTTTGTGCCTTTTCGTAATCTCGGGTGAAACCCAAAATATAGCCCCCACCACCACTTCCGCAGAGTTTAAGGTAGTAATCGCCTGTTTCGATTCCTGTTCTCCACACTTCTCGAAATGCCGGAGGAATCATAGGACTAAAATTTTGAAGTAGCAATGCTGAAAGATGTTTCAAATTGCCAAACAACGGATTAAAATCTCCTTTTAAGAAAGACTTAATGCACGCGTCGTTATACTTTCTAAGCTCGGTTTTCATCATATTACGAAAACCTTGCTCTTTCATTTTCTCCATAAAAATTTGAACCATTGGTTGCGTTTCTCCCGGAGATTGGGTGTTTAATAAGAAGATAGCACCTTTACTATCTGATGTTTCTAGGGGCAGACCTACGGTGTCTAAATCTTCTTTAGACTTAATCACTACCGGAAGGTTTAAGTAACAAATCAACGGATCTAAGCCTGAACTTTTACCGTGGAAATGAGATTCCATTTGTCCAAATATGGCTTTCAATGCTGAAAGTTCACCTTTGTTGACATTTTCAGAATCTATTTTATGTATCGCATATTTGTCGTAAATAGCTGCGACAAGTGCGCCACTACTGCCTACGCCAAAACCTTGAGGTATCGTAGAATCAAATGAAAGTCCCTGCTGAATATCTTTTTTGAATGCTTGTAAATCGAGTTTTGCTATCCCCTCATCAGAAGTATCAAGATACGATAAGTAGGTGTAATAGGTACGCAGATGCTCGTTTGATTCGGAGTACTTGTCTTCTGCAAAGTGAAATTTACCCTTGTAAAAATTATAAGGAATAGACAGTCCCATTGCATCTTGAATAATGCCATACTCACCGAAGAGAAGTATTTTACTATAGAAAAGTGATTCTTTAATCATTTAAGCGAAGCAAAGATAGTTATTTTGATTTAGGATGAGGGAAATCGGATGTATATACGCTGATTTTAGATGTATGCTCGACCATTTTTTTGTGCCTAACACTTTTGATTAACTACGGTAACACTATTTAAGCTTTTATAAATACGACATCAACACAGATTTTTTTCTGCTTAAAGTCTCTCCGCTCCCATTCCCACATCATCGTGGATAAACGCACCGTTTTCACAGTATTGAGCGAGTTCTTCTTCTATAAATGCTTTTGCGGCGGCCTGGTCTGCCTGCGGATACAGAAAATGTACATTGGCTCCTGCGTCTAGCGTAAAGCACCATTTTACTCCATCTTTTTCTCTTTTTGCCCAGATAGCTTCTATGATTTTGAGCGTATTGGGCTTCATTAAAATGAAATACGGATTACTACTCATCATCAAACTATGCAGTGTGAGTGCTTCGCTTTCTACCAGATTGATAAATCCATCTAAATCTCCTGATTTTAGGATGGCTTTAATCGCCGTCATATTCTCGCCTGCTTGTGAAAATCGAGCAGTAGCATACGGATTATCATCTATGAGACCGTGACCTACGGTGCTACTGACAGTCTTCTGTCCTTTGTGTACTAGTAGTATGGTATCGCAGTAGCTCTTGAATACTTCTGCTACATTATCATACGCTATCGCAAAATTGTCGCTGCTCCCTGCAAAATCACTGTGCTCACCCCACTGCCCCATTGGTCCATAGATGCTTCGGCTTGCACTTCCACTTCCTAATCTGGCCAGTATAGACGCAGTTTGTTTGAAGTCTTTTTCCGCTAATAATCCTTTTTCTTTTGCAATATCGCAAATACAAAGTGCTAATGCGCTCATACCGCTGGCGCTACTGGCTATACCGCTACTATGCGGAAAGCTATTACTGGTATCTATAATGTACTTCCCTGTGGTAACGAATGGAAAGATATGAGCGATACGTTTTAGAAACTGCTCTATCTTAGGCACAAAACTTGGTTCGTGGTTTCCTTCCAAAAGCACGGTAATTTCTAAATCGGCTTGTTCTACCAACGTAAGTTTGGTGGTTGTAGCACAATTATTTAGCGTGAAGCTAATAGAAGCATTGCTCGGCATTTGAGTTCCTTCCGGCTTTTTACCCCAATATTTTACGAGTGCTATATTGCTAGGACTCTTCCAGGCGGCGGTGTAAGTGGTCATTTATAATTAGAAGTAACAAAGGTAAACGGTGTTTAGTGAATACAAAATGGGTTATTTGATAAGTTCAGAATAAGATAAAACGGTTTCAAATCCTTTTTGATGAAAGTAGTTCGGTGTTTGGTTGTCACCACACGCTAAAATAAAATCACCGCCCCAAGCACCTAAACTTTTGATCGCAAAAGGATAATCTGCAAATAATTTTTCTTTTACCGTAGGCATTTCGATTATGCCCGAAATACATGTTTCATGTGCTGTAATAAGTTGCTGAAACGCATCAAAATCTTGGCAAGCAATCAGCGCTTCTGTTAGGTTAGAAATAGTTTCTATATCCTGAACTTTGACTTTTTTGCTTTTGTATGCAGCTATTCCCTCACGGCTATCTTGTTTTTGGTTCAAGTGAACGAGGTACAACTTATCTTTAAAAGAAGGTTGGTACACATAGCCTTCCCACATTGCTGGACTGCGATACAAAACATCCCCTCCAAGCATCCCCACGGCGATGTCGTATCCACTACCTCCAAAACTAGCTTCTAGCAGTTCAAAGGCATCTACTTCTGCCCATTTAGAAATATTGCAGAGTAAGGTGCTGCTGCTGCCAAGCCCCCAGTTATTTGGAAAATCAAGATGCGTTTTCACTACGTAACTTCCGTTTTTCAAAAACTCAGGATTTAAGGCAATCGCCTTAGTTAGTATTTGACAAAGTTTATCGCTTATCGCATTGGTGTTGCACACATCCATCGGATGCGTTTGTACCTGTATTTGATTATTAGCTTCTACCAATAAAAACTCTTCTCGGTACCAGGTTTCACCTTCACTGTCTATGCTATACCACGTTAGTGTATTATCGGCCAGGTTTTCTTCAAATAACACTTCCATTTTCTGGCCCAATTTGGTGGGCACCGCCAAGGATAATGCAGAATCTAATACCACATACTCGCCTGTGATTAATAATTTGCCATGTGAAAAGAAAGTTTGCACGTGTGCGAATTTAGCAGAACCCCAAAGTTAAAATGGTACGATTTCATACTTTTCTCAAATAGCGCACCATTCTAGGCCTTTTCCATTCCCTAACACTCAATAGTACGGCCCGATTATTTTTATGTTTTATCCGTAAATTTCTTATTTATACCTATTCAAGCCAAGCATAAATCATCAAATTTCATTACGTTTGAGGTATAAAATGAGTCCATCTGAATTAGCATTTAATAAAAACGAAGACACCAATAAGATTTTATTGAGTGACTACGCCAAATTAGCTAAGAAAATATACCAAGGGGGTGGTGAAAAATCTGCCGCTAAACAAAAAGATCAAGGCAAATTACTAGCACGTGAGCGCATTACTTACCTTAAAGATGATGACGCTGACTTTTTAGAAATTGGCACATTCGTAGGATATGACATGTATCCAGAATACGGAGGTTGTCCTGCAGGAGGTGTAGTAGGTGGTATTACCAAAGTAGCGGGTAGACAATGCCTAATTGTGGCCAATGATGCTACAGTTAAGGCAGGTGCTTGGTTCCCAATTACCGCTAAAAAGAACCTTCGATTTCAAGAAATTGCCTTAGAAAACAACTTGCCCATTATCTATTTGGTAGATAGCGCAGGCGTTTTCTTACCCATGCAAGACGAGATATTTCCAGACAAAGAACACTTTGGTAGGATATTTAGAAATAATGCCATACTCAGCAGTAGAGGTATTCCTCAAATAGCTGCAGTCATGGGAAGTTGCGTTGCAGGTGGTGCATACTTGCCCATTATGAGTGACGAGGCTCTCATTGTAGATAAAACGGGAAGTATATTTTTAGCAGGCAGCTACTTAGTAAAAGCAGCTATCGGTGAAAATATAGACAACGAAACACTCGGAGGATCTGTTTCCCAAACAGACTTATCTGGGGTTATTGACGACCGTTTCCCCAATGACGAAGCTTGTTTAGACCGCATCAAGTTTTTGATGGATAAAGTAGGATCATTTGAAAAAGCAGGCTTCAGTAGAACCAAAGCATTTAAACCTAAATTAAAGGAAAAAGAACTTTACGGACATCTACCGGCAGAACGTTCTAAAACGTATAACACCCTAGAAATTATTCATCGATTGGTGGACAATTCTGAGTTTGAGCAATACAAGGAAAAGTATGGGAAAACTATTCTTTGTGGTTATGCCCGCATAGATGGTTGGGCTGTTGGCATTGTTGCCAATAACCGTGAACTGGTAAAAAGCGAGAAAGGTGAAATGCAATTTGGTGGAGTTATATACTCTGACAGTGCTGACAAAGCAGCGCGTTTTATCATGAACTGTAATCAAAAGAAAGTACCTCTTTTATTCTTGCAAGACGTTACAGGCTTCATGGTAGGCAGCAGAAGTGAGCATGGCGGAATAATAAAGGATGGAGCAAAATTAGTAAGCGCTATGAGCAACAGCACCGTTCCTAAATTTACCGTGATAATGGGCAATAGTTATGGAGCTGGTAACTACGCCATGTGCGGCAAAGCTTATGATCCAAGACTTATCGTAGCTTGGCCAAGTGCCAAGATCGCCGTAATGGGTGGCGAGCAAGCAGCAAAGGTTTTATTGCAAATAGAAAAAGCAAGCTTAGC
>DGBH01000155.1:21699-23872 GCA_002384205.1 Bacteroidetes bacterium UBA4009 | reverse complement strand
GATACAATAAACAAACAACTCCAGAATATGCCGCATCTAGACTTTGGGTGGATGAGATAATTGACCCACTACATACCCGAAAATGGGTCAGTGCGGGTATAGAAATGGCCAACAATGCACCTGTGACAAAGTATAATGTAGGTGTGATTCAAACTTAAAAATTAATGAAAAAGTATAGTATAATAATAGCGCTAATTGCTGCTACATCAAGCATTTATGCTCAAAATCCGAGTGACCAATTTTGGCATTTAGCACCAAATAGTTCTAAAATAAACTCCGGAGTGGGGCTTGAAGAAGCCATAGCAATGATGAAGGATAAAAAACCTATTACAATAGTGGTGGCAGTTGCTGATGCTGGTGTCGATGTTTATCATCCAGATCTCAAAAATAGGCTATGGACCAATAAAGGTGAAATAGCCGATAACGGTATAGATGACGACGGAAACGGCTACAAAGATGATGTTTATGGTTGGAACTTTATCGGAGGCACTATTGAGGATAACTTGGAGGTTACTCGAGAATACCGCCGACTGAAGACTATTTATGAAGGCAATACCGAAGCGCAAGAAAAAACCCCGACGGATTATGCTAGATATCTAGCTATAAAAAAAGACTTTCTGGAAAACAGCGTAAATGCTACGCTCTATTTTGAGGCCTACGAAGGTTTAAAACTGGGTATGGATTTTTTAGCAGATACCTATGGAGAGGATATGACAATCGCCGAACTAAAAGCGCATCAAAGCAAAAGCAAATTTGAAGAGTCTGCTAAACAAGTGCTTTTAAGTAATTCAAAGAAACGACCGCTTAATTTTAAGGCGATGAGAGAAGGCTTAAATGAGGGATACGAACATTTTAAACAACAAGCGAAATACAACTACAATGTAGACTTCGACCCTAGACCAGAAAATGTAGGGGATGATTACGCAGATGTAACCAATAGAATTTATGGTAATGACAGCGTTTACTATGGTGAGCACTCGTCTCATGGTACTCACGTTGCCGGTATCATAGCAGCAGATGCGAGCAATGATTTTGGCGCTCAAGGTATATGTCAAAGTTGCGAAATTATGAGTATCCGAAATGTACCCGATGGAGACGAGCGCGATAAAGATGTAGCTAATGGCATTCGATACGCTGTAGATAATGGCGCTAAAATCGTGAACATGAGTTTCGGAAAAGGGTATGCCTACAATGTAGACGTCGTTAAAAAAGCCATTAAATACGCAGAGAGTAAAGGTGTACTGCTGGTACATGCAGCAGGAAACAGCAATCAAAACAATGACATCACTGACAACTTTCCGAAAAATTTTGATGCCAGCAATAACTGGATTGAAGTGGGCGCACTAAGTTGGATGAAAAAGCCAAATAAAATTGCAGAATTCTCTAACTACGGTCAAAAGGAAGTGGATCTTTTTGCCCCGGGAGTGGCTATTTATTCTACCACACCTGAAAATAAATACGAAGCATTTGACGGAACCAGTATGGCAAGTCCTGTAGTGGCAGGCGTAGCTGGTTTTGTGTGGAGCTATTACCCTAATCTTACCGCTGCTGAGTTAAGAGAAATATTATTGGAAAGTGCTATCCCTATTAAAGGCCGTCAACGTATACCTGGTCAAAAAAAGAAAGTTAACATAAATACTTTAGCTAAAACAGGCGCAGAAATAAATCTTCCAGCTGCATTAAAACTTGCCGAAACTAGATCTAAATAAAAGATGAAAAAGCTATTTTACTTCCTCACGTTAGTTATTGTTTTTATGAGTTCTTGTGGAGAACCAAAAATAGCCGTAGATCAAATACTCATTGCAGACAAAATTTATATCTGCAATGAGCAATTTGATGTTACAGAAGCTATTGCGATAACCGATGGTAAGATTGTAGACTTTGGCACAGCGAAAGAAATTAAATCTAAGTACGCCGGCAAAATTGAAGAGGTAGATGGTACTATTTATCCGGGATTTATTGACGCGCATTCACACTTTTACGGGTATAGCTTAACCTTACATAAAGTTAATTTAATCAACGTTAGTAGCCTAGACGAACTTATAGATAGAACCATAGCATTTGCCAAAACGTCCAACGAAGCTTGGATTACTGGCCGAGGCTGGGATCAAACTACATGGGAAGAGAAAGGTACCTTAACGAATAATTTACTAAACGCCTATTTCCCCAATAG
>DGBH01000155.1:17815-21532 GCA_002384205.1 Bacteroidetes bacterium UBA4009 | reverse complement strand
GCCAACGCTAAAGCACTAGAGCTAGCAGGCATATCTGTAAATACTAACGTGGCAGGAGGAACTATCGAAATCCAAAATGGACGATTGACAGGTATACTTACCGATAATGCAATGAATCTCATTGACAACATTGTTCCAGCACCTTCTAGATCAAGTGAAATTAAAGCGTTACTAATGGGCCAGCAAGCATGTTTTAATGCTGGACTTACTACTGTAACCGACGCAGGCTTAGATCTAGGTACGATACTACTCATCGATAGTTTACAAAAAACTGGAGATTTAACCATTAGGGTATATGCAATGGCTAATCCAACCGATGAAAATTTTGAATATTTCAAAAAGAATGGTCCTATTGCTAACGATAAACTGCAAGTCTCCTCCTTTAAGTTGTACGCCGACGGATCTTTAGGTTCTAGGGGAGCAAAACTCAAACAACCTTATTGCGACCATGCCGATCATAGCGGTGTGTGGGTTACAGAACCCAACGAACTGGTGAAATTATACCAACAGGTATACGATATTCATTTTCAAGCCAACACGCATTGTATAGGCGACAGTGCCAATAAACGTGTATTGGAGATTTACGGTAATTTCCTAAAAGGAAAGAACGATAAACGCTGGAGAATTGAACATGCCCAAGTGGTATCTCCAGAAGACAGAACCTTATTTTCAAAATACTCCATTATACCTTCGGTACAACCTACTCATGCCACCAGTGATATGCGTTGGGCAGACAAACGCTTATGTAACACGCGAATGAATGGTGCTTATGCGTATAAAAGTCTACTCAAACTAAATGGATGGATGCCATTGGGTACAGATTTTCCGGTAGAGGATATCTCGCCTTTAAAGACATTTTTTGCCGCTGTTTATCGACAAGACACTAAAAATCAACCTATGGGCGGATTCCAAATGGAAGAAGCACTAAGTCCGAAAGAAGCCTTACTGGGCATGACTTTATGGGCCGCGCGAGGCAATACTATGGAACAAAAAATAGGTTCGCTCGAAAAAGGCAAACTTGCCGACTTTGTTATTCTAGCTGAGGACATCTACCCAGAGAAATATATGCTGAAAACAAAAGTAACCGGCACTTATTTGGAAGGCGTTAAAAAGTAAATCGTGCTTTAGTAAACTTATTTAGGTTTACTTAAATTTCTATTTTTCTAAATAATACAATTGATTTAACCTTCTCTTTGAGGCACAAAAAATGGACGATAAGATGAAAAAATCACTCCAATTGTCCATATTTTAATTGGTGCAAAGTCACTCGTATTGAGTGATATGTATATTACCCTCTATCGCTAAGCGGTGTAAAGGAACGAGACACCGGTCCTGTATATATTTGTCTAGGTCTGCCGATTGGCTGTTTGTCTTCCATCATTTCCTTCCATTGTGCGATCCATCCTGGTAGACGGCCCAATGCAAATAGTACGGTGAACATTTCCACAGGGAAGCCCATAGCTCGGTAAATAATACCCGAGTAGAAATCTACATTAGGGAACAACTTACGTTCTATAAAATAAGGATCAGAAAGTGCAGCTTGTTCTAGTTTCTTAGCAATCTCTAAAGTGGGGTCATTAACACCTAATTTCTCCAAAACTTCATCTGCCGATTTCTTAATAATAATCGCTCTTGGGTCAAAGTTTTTATACACTCTATGGCCAAAACCCATTAAACGGAACGGGTCATTTTTATCTTTAGCCTTATCAATATATTTTTGAGCATCGCCGCCATCTGCCGCTATTGCCTCTAACATTTCTATTACTTGCTGATTTGCTCCGCCGTGCAATGGACCCCAAAGAGCCGCAACCCCTGCTGATATAGAAGCGTATAAATTAGCATGACTAGACCCAACCAATCTTACCGTAGAAGCAGAGCAGTTTTGCTCATGGTCTGCGTGTAAAATTAACAACTTATTCATTGCACGTACGAATACAGGGTCAAGTTCATAATCCTCCGTAACATGCTTGAAAGTCATATTCAAATAGTTCTCTACATAGCTTAGGTTATTTTTAGGATAAATAAGGGGGTGTCCAATTCTATTTTTAGATATCATTGCACACAGTGTTGGCATTTTAGCCAGCAATCTGGTAATGGTTCTCATGCGTGCTTCTTCTCCAGAATTCGGATTCAAACTCTCCGGATAAAAAGAAGATAAAGAGGATATCATCGCAATAAGCTGTCCCATAGGATGTGATCCTGTAGGCCAAGCATCAAACATATTTTGGATATCTGTATTTACAAGAGTATGTCTTCTTATTTCGTTATCCCAAGCATCATATTGCTCTTTGGAAGGCAACTCACCGTGTATTAGCAAATAAGCAACTTCTAAAAACTCTGCTTTATCCGCTAATTCTTCGATAGAATAACCACGATGCCTTAATATTCCAGCTTCTCCATCCAAATACGTAATACTACTTGTAGTACTTCCTGTATTTTTATATCCAAAATCTAAGGTAACAGCTCCAGTGGCAGATCGTAGTCCACTAATATCTATTCCTACTTCATTCTCGGTACCTACCAATAAAGGAAGTTCCGTTTCTACTCCGTGAATGCTGATTTTTGCTGTTTCTGACATTTTATTCTGATTGACCCTAATTGGATGTTGCGAAAGTACCTTTATTTATACTGATTTAAAAGACTAACAACCATATTTTTAGTATGTTTTAAGAATGAATTAGATTTGTAATAAATAAAAAATAAATGTCTGAAGATATTGTACAAATAATAGGTGGATTAAACACGAAAGCTGGCTTAAAACAGCATATTTATAGAAACACACTTACGGTATTTGAAGAACTAAAAAGATGTGCTAAAGATATAGCCGAAAAACTCACTCCTGAGGTTATCAAAAAAGACCCATCTCTAGAAGTACAGTTTTTTGAAAAAGGAGAGTTCGAATTTCACCTTAAATTCAGTGGGGACACTATAGCATTTATTATGCATACCAACGTATTTGCGTTTCCCCCAGAGCATGAAGTGAGTAAAATGGAGTATGTTACAGAAGCTTATGGGAGAGGATACTGCGGTATGATAATGGCCTATAATTTTCTTTCAGATTCTATAAAGTATCAAAGACTAGGCGATATCGGCTATCTGTTAGCTCGACTCTTTATAAACTCCGAAGGACATTTTTATGTAGATGGACAACGACAATTAGACTTTCTGTTCAAAAATTTTAGCCAACAAGAAATAGACGAAACGGCCATCATTAAAATCATAGAGCAAACCATGCTGTATGCACTCGATTTTGACCTCTATGTGCCTCCTATGGAAGCCATGGGAGATATGACCTTGGAACAAAAAAACTACGTAAATAATCCGAGTGGTTTTGCAACCGGAAAACGTTTGGGTTTTAAGAATGAATAATTTAAATATTCAACTCCATCCACTCCACTCCATTGGCTGTAGCTTTGAAGGAACTCTCTCGCATTTTATCGCTATCATACACCCACGACAACGTATTGAAATCGTTAGCTGCAACCAGTAATTTGTAATGGATTAGATTTTTAACCGCATCTGCTATTACACTGGCTTTTTTTTCGGCTTGCACCTCCGAAACTATGCTCTCAAAACTCTCCGAAAAAATACACAACCGGAGCACTTCCATCTCCAACTCGGGAAGCTCTATCATTTTAATTTTCTTTCTTTCCATTGGTATTTTAACACTTGTGATAACGGCGGCAAAATGGCCATGTACATGATATGAAACGGCTG
>DGBH01000155.1:13302-17523 GCA_002384205.1 Bacteroidetes bacterium UBA4009 | reverse complement strand
CCCAAACTACTGAATGACAAAAAAGATAACAGTATCACCAAGTTATACAACCATACGAAAGCAAGTACACGTGTATTTTGTTTTAGATCATAATCGCCATTTTTGCTGGCCCACCGTATCCGTTGATTCAAAAATTCCCGAAAATGCTGTGGCCCCGATGTCATTACCATAGCATCTTGTTTTTTATTAAAACAAATCCCCTCGAGGCTAGTAGCATGCACATGTTGCATTAAATAGATATCGTCTCCACTGGCTTTATTCTCCCTATAATCGAATGATTGCAAAATATTTTTACGATACGCCAGATTCGCACCATTACATAGCATAGGCTTTCCCCAAGCTATATGTGCCGCTCCTATGGCTATAAGTGCATTAAAGTCTAACCTTACCATCTTTGACCAAAAATTAGTCGTTGCATAAAAATCTACCGGACCGCTTACCAACTGCACTTTTTCTTGGGCAAAAGGATGAAGCATAGATACCAACCAAGTTGACGGCAATATACAATCAGCATCTGTTTGCAGTACAATATCTCCATAAGCGTGCTGCCACGCCAGTTTTAAGGCTTCTTTTTTACCCGTTAGTGAGTTATTCAACACTTTGTGCCTAAGCGAAATATTATTAGCCGCCAGAACCTTCACGCTGCTATCCGTGCTATGGTCGTTAATTAAAAGTACTTCTACTTGGTGCGGCCCAAGTTCTAAACCATTTAAAGAGGTAATCAAATTCGTTAAATTTTCGGCTTCGTTGCGAAATGGGATCACGATAGTTACTGAAGTAGCAAACGACTCGTTTGTAGGAGACAGCTTTATGTTGTTCCAGCGTTCAGCATACAAACTAAGTAGCCTATAGTACCCTACTCCCATAAACAATATGATACAAATATAGAGTATCATCTAGTTCGTATTGTGCTACTAAGCAAGTATAGTGTTCCTATTAAACCAGGCAAGATCAAGTTAATAAACCATAAACAAGTTACGGCATGCAAGATGGCATTATCTGAGAGTAAACCCCCAAACAAAAGAGTAGTTACAAATACACGAACTCCTATATCAGATATAGCAGGAACTGGCGCCACGCTTTGCATCACATAGGCAATTGGAATTAAGGCAATTGTATACACAGGTAAAGAGAAATTTGAGAACAGTTGCAACAGTAAAAAAAACTGAAAAGCAAAAACAGTGTACCGAATAAATGCAATCGCCACAACCCGCGCAAACAGCTTGCGATCATACTTTTTTATAAGCTTAAATGCTTTTGTAATTTTTTTGGGAATTCGCGGCTTTAACCAACGCAATAAGGGTTGTATAAAGAAAATAAGTAAGCAAATTAAAACCATAACCATTACCAACATCCACACCTTATTAAACTCCTGCCAAACAGAGCCATAATCACCAAAAAAAGCCATGACTACCATGCACGATAGACCTATACCGTATGTCATTAACACCTGCGCTATATTACCTGTTACGGTAGCAATAACCACTTTAATAGGATGCAGTTTTTTAAGTAAAAGTCCGCGTCCTATGTACTCCCCCGAACGTGCCGGCGTAAAATTACTTATTGCCATACCTCCCAAAATCGTAAAAAATGCTCTAATATTAGTCAGTCTAATTTCTGATCGGATTAACAGCTTAAATTTTTGCGCTTCGGCGTTCCAATTTACCAGCGCTAGTATGAGGACTAAAGAGAAAATCAACGGGTTTTTACTAAATTGAAGAACTATATCCGTAAGATTACCGTTGTCCATTTTGGATAACTGTATCACAAAGAAGTATATAGATACGATACTAAATATCCATTTTAGTAATGGATATATTCGTTTATAATCAAATGTTTGCGACGCGTGGCTCAAGAGTGTATTATCTTTAGATGGCTATGGCTACATTTGCTCCTTAGCGTGGCGAAAGATAACAATTACGATAAGATAATCTTGGGAATAGACCCCGGAACTAATATTGCTGGTTACGGTATTATTGGAGTTACTAAAAATTCCATGGAGCTAATCAGTATGGGCATTTTTGATTTACGAAAAGAAACAGATTATGCCAATAAATTGAAGGCTATATTCGAAAAATGTACGCAGTTAATGGACACATACTTACCAGACGAAGTGGCTCTAGAGGCTCCTTTTATGGGTAAAAACCCGCAGAGTATGCTTAAATTAGGTAGAGCTCAGGGTGTAAGTATGGCGGCGGCACTTAATCGGCAGATTCCTGTTTTTGAATATGCACCATTAAGAGTTAAGCAAAGTGTTACCGGCAAGGGAACTTCTAGCAAAGAACAAGTAGCTGCCATGGTTCAAGTTTTACTAAATCTAGAAACCAAACATTCTAAGCTAGACGCTACAGACGCGGTAGCTGTGGCGATATGCCATCATTTTATGAATAGTGGCGGGCCAGCTAAACCAAAAGAAAGCTATGGAAGTTGGGCTAGTTTTATCAGCAAAAACCCGGACAAGGTAAAGTAACTATGCTAATTGAAACGCAGAAGAAATAGTCTTAGCAATTTCTGTCATTCTCTCTGGAGATAAATTCAATTTCGGATTTGCAAAACTTACATCACCTACCTCGTGTATAGGGATAAGATGAATATGTGCGTGAGGCACTTCTAATCCCACTACAGCTACTCCTACTCTCTCACAAGGAATAGATGCATCTATCGCATTAGCCACCTTTTTTGCAAATAAGGTTAACCCACTATACATGTCATCGTCTAGATCAAAAATATAATCTACTGCTACTTTAGGAATAACCAAGACATGCCCTTCTTTAATCGGGGATACGTCCAAAAAAGCCAAGAACTTATCCGTTTCAGCTATTTTATAACATGGGATCTCTCCCGCAACAATCTTTTCAAATACAGTCACTAAAGACCTATTTCTAAAATCTCGAAGTGAATAATACCCGCCGGAACTTGAATCTCTGCTATTTCACCTAGTTTCTTACCCATCAGGCCCTCTCCAATTGGAGATTTTACCGATATTTTACCTGCTTTCAAATCCGCTTCACTTTCATCTACGATGGTGTAACTTACTTCTTTATTTACTTTTTTATTGAGTAATCGTACTTTGCTCAGAATATTCACCTTGCTTAGATCTATATCTTTGGGATCAATTACGCGGCAATTAGCCATCGTATTTTTCAGTTGAGATATTTTCATCTCTAATAGTCCTTGCTCCTCTTTCGCAGCGTCATACTCCGCATTTTCAGACAAGTCACCTTTATCTCTAGCATCTGCTATTTGACCTGTAATACGTTTACGCTCTACCTTTTCTAAGTGCGCTATTTGTTCAATCAAAGAATCATATCCTTGTTGGGTTACATAGTTTATTGCCATTATTTTTATTTTGTTGGTTGTATAAAAACACAATGTTGCGGCTCTATGTGAACCGCAACATTGCAAAGATAATTTTTATTCGTAGGTATAACCGATATTATTCGCCTATATTAAGTCGCACACCAAAAGTATGAGAACCTCCAAATGGATTAGAATGTCTGTATGCATAATCTAAACCAAAAGTTGTTTCAGAATCTTTACTAACAGGTACTTCAAATGTAAAGCCCCCTGTTATTCCGGTGAATGCATTCGTTCTTGTATCGTAATTTAGGATACCTTTTTCGTAGCCATAACCAGCTCTTAACTGTAACATTTTTTTGTACCCATACTCGGCACCAATTGTAAATTGATTGGCAGAGAATGCGTTATTCGTAAATGTAAAAGCAGGCGTAAATCTATGAAAATAGGTTTCATTGTTTTTGTCTAATCTGACGTCATACGACGCGCTAATATTCATTAGAGTAGGAAGGTTAAAACTTGCTGCACGCTGACTTACAGTAGCCTGTTGATCTGTTTCTGGATCCGTTCTTTTTACAGACAAACCATCACCAGAGTATGCCGCATCAGGACCTATATTTTTAAGAGAAACGCCAAATTTAACATCATTTTTCTTCATCTTGTTATACCCTTTATCTTTGGGGTTACTTCGTAAGGTCGTGATATATTGTATCCCTGCATCTAAACCTAATCCTTGTGCTTTTACATTGGTAATAGACTCTGAAAAAATCTTAAAACCTACGCCACCAGATATCTCTCTAGTAAACTGCTTAGAATAAGCTGCAGAAAGATTAGTAAATCTAGGTTTGTATGTTCCTATTCCTCCATCTGGCTGCTCATTTGTAGTAATAGGGATGTCTCCCAAATCATAACTCATAACGCTAA
>DGBH01000155.1:576-13105 GCA_002384205.1 Bacteroidetes bacterium UBA4009 | reverse complement strand
CAGTCAAATGGCAAAAACATAGTAAAACCCCAGCCGGCACTTCTTCCCCAACCATTAATATTTAGTTGTGTAGCACCTGCTTGGCCAATACGGTCCGGATTCCCAGCCATAATAGCTGTTGTAGCTGACAATAAAATCGATAATATTATAATTTTTTTCATTATTCTTCTAATTTTAAATGTTACAATGCCTAGAATGAATCCAAGTCTAACTCACGCATTACACCCATCCATTTTAGTATTTTCTCTCCAAGCTCACCTGCATCAATATGTATGATATACATACCACTTGCTATCGGCACACCTGCACCATTTTTCAGGTTCCAATCTGTTTCCGTTGTTAAGTCGTCTTTCTTAATTCTTCTAACAAGTGCCCCATCTAAGGTATAGATTGATATATCACATTTTGGTGGTAAATTGGTAAATTTAACTCTGTTGTCAATAGCACTGGTCTCGTAAGTAGAGTATGCATAATATGGATTAGGAACTATGTTCGCTAAATCTATAAGAGCTTTTTTACCAGCCTCACTATTTACGTTGTTGTAAATATCATCGGTGTTAAATTTATACTTTGGTAGTCCATCGTTGACAGCTGAAGTTTCTGGAGTTCTACCGTACGGCAATGCAACGCGAAGTTTGATAGTAACCTCATTCTGAGGTACTGGCATACCAGATGCATTTTCCTTCATATTCTTACCTAAGGCCAAATAAGTAGGAATTACCCAATCGCAGTTTTGATAAATTTTGGTTAACGCCTCATATCTCTTATCCTCTGCCATAGTTGGAACTATAGTATTGAAAATATCGTAGTATGCGTTTCCTTTATCATATGCTATACCTGTCTCCGGGAGTTTAGGGTGCTTACTTTTAACCACACCTTGATGAGAACCCATTACGTATATAAAATGACGCCCACCAAACTTTGGATACAACGCACCTCCTACAAAGCCCTGATCATCGGTTGGATTCCACTTCATATCTCGACCATTTTCTGATCTTAAGTATGAATCTTCACCAATAATAATGTTCATTCTTTCTCCTGTATTTAAGTTAATCGCATACCCTGGGAAGATGGTTTTACCAGGAGGCAAATCTGTACCCTTATAGTTTAGGGTGCCTTTTCTCATATCAAATTTCTGAGCTCCTCCTTCATTTAGTCCAGGATCTTCACCCATTTCAATCATAACACACTCGGTCCATTTACTCTCATCTGGCGTAATTACTATATCTACATTGCTCAAGTATTGTAAGTAAATACTTGCTGGGTAATCATATCCAAAAGTAAAAGGCTGCTCCAAATTAACAGGTCTTGAAGGAGGTCGA
This sequence comes from Bacteroidetes bacterium UBA4009, assembly GCA_002384205.1. GTDB lineage: Bacteria > Bacteroidota > Bacteroidia > NS11-12g > UBA9320 > UBA9320. The sequence goes on along the minus strand of DGBH01000155.1, from coordinate 11,783 downwards.
GTAGGATCCACTTTTGCGGTTCTAGAAACTAATCTATTCGGAGCTATTCGCCCATCCCAAATTCGTTCGTATGCAGCTCCCCTATCTATACTTCCAACATTTGCGGCGTAATCGTGCCAAGAAGGTTCGTTAAAATTAGTGTTAGCGCCTTGTAATCCTGATCGAATCCAATCGTAAGCACCAAATTGTCTTGCTTGCGTTACATCTTGATCTTTTACAGCAGTAAGCCATTCGTTACTTGGATCAGAGAAAGTAACTGACCAATCTATCAATCCATTTTTAGGATATAATGCTGAGTTTCTTCCTGGCGCTGCTATTTGTTCCACCGTTACTGCTAATCCCCAATCAAAAATGGACTTCCCAGTAGTTGACTCTAGAATAATTTGCTCGTTTTTATAGCTAATTGCAGTATCGCCGTCAATTATATCTCCGGTTTCAATGCGTTCTAGTTTCCACGAAACTCTACTCGCAGGTAGGGTGTCTTCGTTTCCAGTAATAGCCTGACCTCTGTATGGCACTAGAGACAACTCGAAATTACCTTTTGGCACTTTAAGTGGATCTATTACTTTTATGTCAATTGGGCCATGTCCATTCTCATACTTAGGATTAGCTGATATCCCATCTCTTAGTATCTCATCTTTGGTTTCTTGGGTAAGTTCTAAGCTATTAAAGCCATTTCCTTTACCCGATAGTCTAATCAATTCGGGACCATCTCCATAAAATGATGGAGCCGAAGAACCCCCATACTTAGGTGCTAATTTATGTGGTGACGCAGAGAATTTCTGTACTCTTCTTCCTCCTAGATATGGTGTAGTCTGACTATTGCCTGCAGCATAAGATACAACTATATAGTAATACGTTTTAAAATTAACCAATGTTTTATCAGAGCCTGTTGCAAATTCATCCTCCACAATTTTAATAGTATGCACTAACCCCTCGTTATTGCCTCTAACTTTCAGCACAGGAATACTTGCTCCAACATCAGCCTTAAACTCACGATTGATCAATGTCTCAAAATTGTCGGTTAAATCACATTGAAAAATTTCTCTTGCTTTAGATAAATCATCTAACTCCGATAAACTTACTCCCCCATTTTTCAATTGAAATACTCTATACCCCTGGAAAGTAAATACTTCTGGTTGATTTAAACCATTGATTATAGTATCTCTATAATTCTCTACAAATCGAGAATTAGTATTTCCTAGAGAAAGCACTAATTGCTGATCTTGCTCGTGCACTTCTACGTCAGGTGCATCAGGACCATCAATAAGATTAAAACAAGAATTAAATAGTTGTTGTGCTTTTTTACTTGCTTCTTTTAGCAAATCTAATGACCCAGAAGCACCACCAAAAGGAGCTCTTGCCCATACTACTCCAACAGTAAGTCTTTGAACAGAACCTGGCTCTAACTCAAAAGGACCAGATGACTGTATAAATCTTCTATCCGCAGGCGAGTTTCCAGCCTCTTTCTCATTCCACATTTTTTTGTTATGTGTTGGGTCTGTGTCCCCTGGGAACATCCAATCTGCTTTAGTACCATCTGTTCCAACTATACCGTCACCTCCATAAAGAATATCGGTACCCGTTCTCCATTTACCTTGTAAGTAGTTATAAAAATCTGTAGCTAAACTTGGATTACCATTTACCGTGTTCGCATCATTATTGTAATAAACGAATTTAGACATCCCAAGCTCTTTTTCAACCAACACCCCATTCTCAAGAACTTTAGCAGTTGGCCCTTCAAAGAAATCAACTCCTACTGATGGTGGATTTAACCCGTAACCTGTAACTCCTTCATCATTATCATCACCGTTATAGCAATAACCTAACGAAAGACCTACGTCACAACCTACATAATCATCATTATAGAAACCCAGATCTGCATCTACCCACTGACCAAAATATGTGTTGATTAATTTAGTAGCCCCTCTATTGGTAATTCGAGTCGTGTAGAAGGTCATATCATTAATCTCGTCATTAGTTGCAAACGCAAAAGCAGTTGTTTGCATCTCAACCCCAATTGGATCTCCTTGTGTTTCAGAGTGTACATTTCCTTTATCATTATAAATCCACCACAACATTTGATCGGGTTGATCTACTCCTTCGTTGGGTATATTAACACCCTGACATTGCTCTCTTAAGATAGGATAATCACCTCCTGATGGTGTATAATATCCATTACCATCTACATCTTTATATGGTGCAAGAGGGTATACATCACTCGGACCTTGTCCTGGCCAGTCATATAGTTGGTCAGCTGGCTCTGTAACTAAACCAGTTGCCCAATCAATAATATTTTTACCATCTACTTTGAATATTTTATCCCACTTTTCACAAACCGAACTACTCGTATTTGCTGTATTGGGATCTAATGGTCCCGGCCAAAAGTCTGAACCACGCTGACGATAAGTCATAGCTGCAAGTCTTAAGTTACCGCCTAAATCTTCGCCTCCTATCCAAATAGCCCCAGAGAAAAGACTGTTTTTACGAACAGAGTTCAAATCTTCTATTTTTGGAATTTCATATTTAGCAGCATTAAGGTCCCACCACATGTCACCACCATTTAATATCTTGGTACGCACGTTGTTGATATCCAAATCTGCACTTTGAGTAGCCGCATCACAATCGCTACCAAATTTCATCTTTTCAGAAGAACCTCCACTGCGTGTGGTACGTGGTGCTTCTAGATTCACATTTTCTCGTGCAATAGTTACTATGCATAAAAGCATACCTAGCACTAATGTTATTTTTCTTATTTCTTTCTTCATCGATTCTATCTTTTGAGCTGTGTTACTTTTATTAGAAATATACTCTGACACCTAATCTTGTTAATCTTGGAACAGAATAGCTATATGGGTTGTTAACCTTTGCATTATACATGTCAACGTAAGACTGTGTACGAACTTGATTTTCTGCTTGCTGAACTCCAATTGGAGAACTTAACCAACCATCATTATTTGCTAAACCCGTAAATCCATAAACACTTTCTACGTTTTGCGTATTTAGCAAGTTTTGAACCCATAAGAAAACGCTTAAATCCATAGCATTTCTTCTGTATTGATCTTTAGTGTGTTTTTTCTTAATTGTGAAATTTTTATTAAAGTTGGCATCTACTTTAAACTGCCAAGGTAGTCTAGACCCAAAAGGATTACCATCTAAAGTCTGTCTTCCGCTTGAGCCAATAGCAACACTGGCAATTGGATTGACATATGCAGAATATGGCCCTCCTGATTTAGTGCTAATAATAAAGTTTGCTCCTGCATCTTCAAAAACTCGTGTTTTGCCCCAAATAGGACCAGTATAATCATTGCCACTTTTAAATCTGTAGTCTAAGATTGCAGTGATTTGATGTCTGATATCACGCTCAGTTGGATAAAGAGATCTCAAATTAGGAAGGTTAGCTTGAATTAACGTTGCTGCAGAATTTACGTTAGATCCTGTACCATCCGCAAAAAGTAGTGAATAGTTAAGCGCTAAAGAAGTTCTGCCTTCACCTCTTAACTCATACTCTGCTCTAAAGTTTTTAATAGTTTCAAAATCTAAATTTTGGTAACTATTATACGAAATAGGATACGATTGATCAATTCTAACCAAGGCATAATCTCCAACAGTTTCTCTATAGGCTGCTATTAAGCTTAACGCTGAGTTTTTTGATAACGTTTGTTTAAATCCTAACTCGTAGCTGGTAGTGATACGTGGCTTTAAGTTTGGATTTGCTAAGACACTACCTTGATTTGATTCCAGGTAAGCATAGGCATTGATTGGGGCAAAAATGGCTCCGTTTTGAGGACGTTGCGCCAATTTATCGTAATTCGCAAAAAACTGTGCTTCAGAATTAATCGGGAATGAGAACCATACCCTTGGCAATACATTAATTACAGGGGTGTAATCTTCAAATGATTCATTAACCAGTCCTTCTTTGGCATCTACCAAAAATGGCTGTATCCTGCCGCTATTTGAGTTTTGAGCTAGTAATGCTGGATTAGACAACTCACTACCATCGGCATTATACCATTTGCTTCCGTCTCTATAACCAAGCACTTTTTTAGGATCATTAATGTCATTTACATAAACCACATAATCATCTCCTATGTTAGCAGGTATATCGTATCCGTTTAATAAGGCAGCTCCTCTTCCAGAAGCTATATTGGCAAGCTCCCCGGCACTATAGGTAGGAAATAATGAATACTGATCTTTTATGCCACTCTGATTTGCATCATAACGCTCTACACGCACTCCTAATCTTAAGATCAAATCTTTGAACTGGAATTTATCTTGTAGCCAAATTGCACTGTATACCGGAGCGAATGAACCGATACTCTTATTTTGTGCGTCGTTAATAAAATCATTAAGACCGAATTTTTTACGTGTTCTTCTACCTAAATAATCATACCCATAATAATTTACGTAGCTATTACCGTTGTTCCATAAATCTGCTGCACTAAACATTTTTAAGTCAAAAATACTTGGATCTAAGCTATTGATGTCTATATAAGAGGTTTCTCCATATAAGTTACCGTTGATATCTTTGATACCTTTGTCTATCAGTTTTGCTCTAAGATTTTTATCAAACGTTTTTTGTTGATCCTTATCTACTCTAATATTATAAGAAACAGAATCAGTAAATGTTCCAAAGTCATCATAAGAATGTTGACCTCCTATAATATAGCCGTTTTCTGTAATTTGATCTAAACTAGAAATATGACTATTAGCCAATAATGGCATTAATCTCCATAAGTTAGTCGCCCCAATTCCCCAACTACTAAACGAGGTTTGCTCGTAGTACATTCCAAATTGTAAATCATGTGAATTTTCCAAGTTTAAAATAGCCTCACCTTGTGCATATGCAGCAGCTCTTTCGGTTTGAGACTTAGAATACCCATTATTACCAGCACCTGGATTATTCCATAAAGAATAAGTTAAGCCTGGAGTAAATCCATTGAGCAAACCTAACTGCTGAATAACTTGATCGTCGCTAAAGATACCCGTTCTGTTTGAACCTCCAAAAGCTGCTTTCGCATAATCAAAGATAGCTTGGGTGTAGTTTGCTCTTTCTGGATTCTTATCGCTCGCCTCAAAAGTGATGTTGTTTGTTCCGTAATCTACCAGATTAAAGAATCCTGCACGCGTTACCGTATCTCCTTTTTGATCTATAAAGCGAGTCGCCTCTTCAGTGTATTGATAAACCGGTACTCTGTTAGAAGTGAATTTACCGATATGACCGTAATCGAAAATATTGTCACCGAAAAGTATATTTTGAGTTTCGCTCCAGCTACTTTGATAATCTAAACGAATCGTATAAAATGCATCCGAAAACAATGATTTTTCTTTCTCTTTATCGTCTTCAGATGTTTCTCCTAAACGTTGAGTATATTTCAAATAGGTTCTAAGTGTTTGATTAGTTGAGTTACTATAGTTGCTATAGTCCATCAAACTTTGTGAATAATTCCAATTGTTGCCTTGACCTTGGTTGTAACTTCCAAACAGCGTAAGGGAAGTGCTTTTGTTAGGCAAAAACTCAATTTTACCTTGTGCATTTCCTACATAGGCTCCCACATTTTTCCGAGCTTTACTCCACTCCAAGTCACTTTTATCCAAAAGCAACGAGCTATAGACAAACCCTGGGCCATTAGGATTTTCTATGATAGGATTTTCTTGAATCTTTTGAAGTGATGCATCTTTTAAGTAGTAAAATCCACCATAACCTGGACTAGGATCTGCCGTGTAGTTAATATTGGCAGCAAATTGATAGCCTAAAGCCACATATTCTTTGTCTCCTCCTCCTTTATTTTTAACCCATAATGGACCAATTGAAGAAAATTCTGCTTGATTGTAATGATATGGATCAAAAGGGCTAGATGATATAAGCTCAAAGGATCTAAACGTCCCTCTTGATGGACCTTTTGTGGTAACACTAATTGCTCCTCCTGTAAAGTCACCATATTGAGCAGGAATACCTGATTGAATAATATCTATTTGGCCTTGAGCAGATTGAGGAACGCTTGCGCTACCCACAACACGCACACCATCTACGAAGTATGCAGTACCATCTGTTCTACTTCCTAAAAAAGAGATGCCGCCATTACCATCTTGATTTGCCCCAGAAGTTGTAGCTGCTATTGCTCCTAAATTACGCGTTGGCAATTTAGCAATTTCTCCAGCGCTCAATGTCTTAGAGTTTTTATCCTTCTCAATCATCGGCTTACCTGCACGAACTACAATTGGGCCCAATACCTGACCTCCTCCATCTTCAACACTGGTTTGAGATATTTCAATATTCAAAAACTTGGTACTATTGGATGATACTTCGATATCGGTCACTTGCTTATCTTGATAATCAATATACTTAACTGTAATAGTATAAGACCCTGGATCAAGAGCATTGATTACATATTTTCCATTATCATCGGTAAACGTTCCACCCTTGCGAATACCATCTTTTTCAAGTTGGATTGTCGCGTATGCGATAGGAACCTTGGTTTTAGCGTCTGTAATGTTTCCTTGTAACTTTCCAAAATTGGACTGAGCATACACGGAAGACCCTAATAAACAGGCAAATAATACGGTAAGTAGTTTATTCATAAACGTTGTTTTTATACGGTTTTTTGGAACTTCAATATTTGTTATAAAAATGCAATAATTCAAATTAATTTTAGGTAGGGGTTACTTTGGGTTCACAAGTGGGTGATTTCCCATCCAATTTACGATCTTATTTCCCAACACTTTGGCTAATTCTTGAAATGAATCTTTAGTTAAACCACCTATATGAGGCGTTAGAATAACACCGTTATTCCCCCCTAAATACGCCAATTCTTTCTTTTCGTTTTCACTTAATGCTTCTAATAGTTCATTGGGTAAAACATCCAATGCAACTCCCCTTATTTTGTTCGATTCTAAACCACCAATTATATCTGCTAAGACACAGACTTTACCTCTTGATAAATTAAGTAAATAGAAAGGTTTTTTCATTATATCTATAAACTGTTTATCAATCATAGCTTCAGATGCTTTGTTCAAAGGTACGTGCAAACTAAGTATATCTGCTTGATCCTGAATCTCTTTTAAGCCTACTTCTTGTACATTTTCTGATCCAAATCCCGATGTATATAAGTCATAGGCTATCACCTTACAGCCAAAAGACACCAATTTAGCTGCTAATACACGTCCTACATTACCGTAACCAATTATCCCCACACATAAATTTGCTAGTTCTACACCCTCATTACCCTTGCGATCCCAAATTCCATTGAGTATCTCTTTGTGGCCTTTATTAATATTAGCTAGTAAACTAAGCATCATTCCCACGGTTTGCTCGGCAACGGCATTTCTATTCCCCTCGGGGGCATTGAAACAGATAATTTTATGCTCTTCAGCATAATCAGTATCTATGTTATCCATGCCAGACCCTAATCTCCCTATTACTCTTAGTTTGGTTGCCTTAGCCATCCAACTAGCGCTAATATAAAGCTTGGTACGAACTATTAAAATAGTCGTCTCTTGTATTGCTATTTCTAACTCTGCTAGAGTGATATGAGGGCGGTAAATAACAGAGTGATTTTCAAGCATATCCAGCAAAACCGGATGTACTTCATCAATAATCAATATATGGTGCGAATCACTCAATTTTTTTAGGTAGTGCAAATATCTAACTCTATTGGTTTCTTTCACTACAAAGAAGCCATAATGGATTTTTTTTATTAGTAGAGGATAATGGGTAAGTGATACGATGTATCTTGATACTTATGATTACCTGAGTAACACTTTGGTGAAATTTACTTTTTTACCCAAAAACACTTCTGATTCTTTTAAAAATTCATCGGTAAGATCAGACAAATAATATGCGTCTTCCTCTTTGGGTAAATGATTATGTAAATTATTATTATTTAAGTAATCATCTACTTCTTCCGCAATAATTTTAGGGGTATGGAGCACTTTTAGCCCATTGCTAAAATAGTTTTCTATTTGCTGATAAATAATAGGGTAATGGGTGCAAGCCGGTATTAATAACTCGCAGTCATTGAAATCTTCAAAATACCGATCAAACACAGGGAAGAGCACCTTTTCTTCCAAAAATCCATCTTCTATAAGAGGTACGAGGAGAGGCGTCGCCTTGCTAACGATCTCTAAATTAGGGTTCAGATCAGCCAAAGCCTGATTAAACATTCCAGAATTTATGGTCTTCCGTGTGCCTATTATTCCGATTTTTTTATACTTGGTTTGCCTCGCAATAAGAGATACGATAGGGCTTATTACCTCTACAATTTGAGACGATGAATATGGGAGTAAATTCGTTTTTGTAATAACCGTAGTTGCACTATTGCAAGCAACTACAACCATTTTACAATTTTTATCTTTGAGAAAACGGGTAATCGCCATCACATAGCCAATAAGAGTATCTTCGCTTTTATCGCCATAAGGCAAATGAGCAGTATCACCAAAATAGATGAACTGCTCATTAGGAAGTTTTAGTTGCAAAGCTTTGAGAATAGTAAGTCCTCCAAGCCCTGAGTCAAAAACACCTATAGGTTGTGACGCCTCGATAATAGTATTATTTAAGACCTAACTTAGCTTTTACAAGAGCCATAATATCATAAGAAGCATCGCTGTAGATAATGCTGCTACCATCTGTTGTATCCATTACATAAGCGTAACCATTTGCTTTAGCTACTTCGGCAATAGTCTTCTTTACTTTTTCTAACAATGGAGCAAGTAGCTCTTCTTGTTTGCGTTGCAATTCTTCACTAGCTCTCTGGTTCAGTTCTTGTAATTGTTTTTGAAGATTTTCAATTTCCTGAGCTTTTATTTCCAACATCGCTTTAGACGCATTTGGATCCTCAGTTTGTTTCAAATAACTCTCGTACTTGGTTCTTGTCTCATTTTGTTTGTCCGCAAGTATTTGTTGCCACTGCTCTTGCTCTTTCATTAATTTTTTTTGTATGCTATCGGCCTCAGGCATTGCTTCAATAAGCTGGCTGCTATTGATATGTGCTACCTTAGTCTGGGCTTGTACTGCCACAAAGGCAAATAACATTACGAAAATTCCAACTGCGTTTCTCATCTGGTTTATTATAATTTATATTTAATTGTTTGTAATTTTAAACTTTTAACGTGGGGGCAGATCATCAACTGTATTATCACGACTTCCTGGGGGTAAGTTGGCATCATCTTTCCCTCCATTAGTTGAAACTACCCCTAACTCTTCTAACACCTCTCCACTTCTATCGTACTTAGAATTGGCTACAAGCATAAGCATATCTCCGCTTTTATCAAAAATAAAATCCAAGCCATTAGACTTTGCTATTTTATTTATTGCTTCATATACTTTGTCTTGAAGGGGTTTTACTAACTCCGCTCGTTTCTTAAATAATTCGCCCTCATAACCAAACTTATCATTCTGAAACTTTTTCGCCGCTCGTTCCTTCTCAATGATTTCGTTTTCACGTTTAGTTTGGACATCTTTTGTCATAATTACTTTTTCTGCTTGATACTGCTTGTACATCTTATCTACTTCAGCAAATTGAGCATCAATTTCTTCTTGCCATTGTTTGCTTATTTCATTAAGCTCTGCTTGCGCTGATTTGTATGCCGGCAGTTGACTAAGGATATATTCAGAATCTACATACGCAAATTTCTGTGCAGAAACCTGCAAGCTAAAGATAGCACTAAAGGCTAGAAGGAGTGTTGTTTTAATAAGTACTTTCATTATGATCTCGTTTCATTCATAAATAACATAAATGATGCTAGATTGCCTAACGTGATGCAAACATATAAAAAATACCCACTGTTACTTAATTTGGGGGAATTTTTACGCACAGAATAACTGTAGGGTATAACGTACACTAGTGTTTTAACCTTATGGTCTCTGTCTGAATAGTATTGCTCACATTAAGCGCCCGATCTATTAACGCTATTTTTAGTTTAAGTGAATCCGGTTTAGATAACAGTGGATTGGCAGAAAGCTTAATGGATATGTTACCCTTAATTGCTTTGTATTTGCCGGCAGGAGTAAGTACCGGTATGCGCTCATGCTGATTGCCATATGGAGCACCTAATTGATCTTTTAGTTCTATAAAAGCGCCAGAAGCATCCACTACTAAATACGTAACTGGTAAATTATGAAAATATGCACTCCCAAAATTGAACGGTGCTGCGGTATCGCTACTGGTTAAACCAATGTCTCCATCCCCATCTTGAAAACCAATAACAAGCACTATTAAACTATCATTCCCTAACGTGTCTTGCAAAAGAGAAACTTCATTCAAGCTAATTTCAGGCACATTACTAAAAGACACTTCATCAGATTTACAACTGTATACATGAAATAGTATCAGTAGAGAAACTACTTTTGCGGTATATATGGTCCATTTGCCTAGCATAGAAAATATTTGGAATATCTCAGAGCACAATTTTAACGAGATATCGCTAAAGATATTTCGATTTCAGGCAAAAAATAATTCAGTATATGCTCAATACCTTGATTTAATTGACCAAGATGCTTCTAAAATTGACCGTTACACTCAAATACCCTGTTTGCCCATTACATTTTTTAAAACGCATAAGGTTACAACAGGAGATTTTGAATCTTCCATAATTTTTGAGAGTAGCAGTACCACCGGAATGGGAGTATCTAAAAATTACATACAAAATATTTCCCATTATCATCAAAACTGTCTGCAGATCATAGAACAAAAATTAGGAGACATTCGAGAATATGAAATTTTTGGGCTTTTGCCTAATTATTTAGAACGCCAGCATTCTTCTTTAGTTAGTATGGTTGAATTTCTGATGCATAACAACAAACAAGATGATGGTTTTTACCTCTATAATCACCAAGCCTTAATTGATCGAATTGATGCTTCTACAAAGAAGATACTTCTTTTTGGGGTAAGCTTTGCTTTGCTCGATTTTGCAGAGCAATACACAACTACCAAGGAAATAACCGTAATAGAAACTGGCGGGATGAAGGGTCGTAAAAAAGAAATCACCAAAGAGGAGGTCTATACAGAGTTGAAAACAGCCTTTATAAATGGTGCCATTATTTCTGAATATGGTATGACGGAGTTACTAAGCCAAGCTTACTCAAATGATAAAGGTATATACACTAGCCCATCTTGGATGAAGGTATTACCCAGAGCAGACAACGACCCACTTAGTCACGCTGTCACAGGCCAATCGGCAGCGCTTAACATTATTGACCTTGCCAATTT
>DGBH01000155.1:0-409 GCA_002384205.1 Bacteroidetes bacterium UBA4009 | reverse complement strand
TTTGAGGTTTTAGGTCGTTTAGATTATGCGGATATTAGAGGTTGCAGTTTGATGATTTAACATCATTTTGATTCATTTTCAGTTACTTCCGATAGATGATTTAGTTTATCAGACTGATGTTCTTCCCACGTTTTATGCCCAAATTTAGGAGCAGATGGCTCCTTATAATCAGGGCGAGAAATAACATATCTATCATATCTTATTTGAAGTACCCCATATAATACGGATACCATAAATATATATAAGAACTTCTTCCAAGAGAAATTAAAGTCATCACCAAAACCCAATGCCACAATTAAAATTAGCGCCTGATAGGACGCTATCTTTAAAATATTGGTGACCGGATATCTTGTACTAATCTTCATATTAACCGATTGTAGACCAGTGTTTATGTTGTCTTATGAGGAAA
>DGBH01000109.1:978-2614 GCA_002384205.1 Bacteroidetes bacterium UBA4009 | reverse complement strand
TAATATTGATATTAACGGAGGTCTGGCTTTTAGTTAATCAGAAAATTACAAAAATGACTAAAGTAATTTCATTTGGAGAGATTATGATGCGCCTCTCTCCACCAGCCCATCAGCGTTTTGTTCAAGCAAATTCGTTTGAAGCTGTTTATGGAGGGGCGGATTATAATACTGCAGTAAGCCTTGCTTGTGTTGGTATTCATTCTGACTTTATTACCAGACTACCCGACAATGATTTTGGGCATGCTGCGCTAATGGAAATTAAAAAGAATGGATTAAGTGGCCAACATATTCTCTATGGAGGAGAAAGACTGGGCTTGTATTTTCTAGAAAATGGGGTAGGGTACAGAGCGAGCAAGGTTATCTATGACAGGGCCCATTCTTCTCTAAGTGAAATAGAGCCTGGAATGATAGATTGGAAATCAGTTTTTAAAGGCTTTCAGTGGTTTCATTGTTCAGGGATTACCCCTGCTATTTCCAATCATGCTGCACAAGTTAGTATAGAAGCTGTAAGAGTGGCGCGAGAAATGGGATTAAAAGTTTCTCTAGATTTAAATTATAGGTCTAAACTATGGAAGCATGAAGGGGATATGAAACAAATAATGACCCAAATCACCTCTTGTGTAGACGTTGTATTATGCACCCCAGAAGACGCTGCTATTTTTTATGACATATATCCAATAATTAATAATCCTACATCTAACATTATTGAGGATAGAATTGCTTCTTTTGATTCAATTTCAGATCAATTAATAGCTAAATTTCCAAATATTTCAACAGTAGCAGGTTCTATAAGAGAAACGCATTCTGCTTCTAGGTACAGTCTTTTAGGGGTGTTAAAAACCTCGGATAGTCTGTATGTTTCGAATGCATATGAAATGAAAAATATTGTAGACAGAGTAGGTACAGGCGACGCACTCATGGGTGGTATTATTTATGGTTTAATTAAAACACCAGAAAACCCTCAAAATACCATTAACTTTGGTGTGGCTACTTCTGTATTAAAGCACACTATTAAAGGAGATGTGAATTGTGTAAGCGAGCAAGAAGTACTCAGTTTAGTTAGCGAAGGCGCTAACGGTAGAATTAAAAGATAATTGTATGGCAAGTTTTTCAAGGATTGAAGTATTTTCCACCATGGAAGCAACAGGTTTGGTTCCCCTTTTTTATCATTCAGACATAAGCGTTGCAAAAGAGGTCTTAAAAGCCTGCTACGAAGGTGGAGCAAGACTCATGGAGTTTACTGCCAGAGGAGATTTTGCTTTTGAAGTATTCTCTGAATTGGTTAAGTATGCTGCAAAAGATTTACCAGGAATGATTTTAGGTGTAGGCTCCATTACAGATGCCGCAGCGGCCTCTTTTTACATGCAATTGGGCGCTAATTTTATTGTGACACCTGTTTACAGAAAAGACATAGCGATCGTTTGTAATAGAAGAAAAGTTCTGTGGTCTCCAGGATGTGGGAGTCTTACAGAAATTGCTCAAGCAGAAGAAATGGGCTGTGAAATAGTAAAACTTTTTCCAGGCGGTAGTTATGGCCCAAGCTATGTAAAAGCAATTAAAGGCCCACAGCCATGGACGAGCATTATGCCTACAGGAGGAGTATCTCCAACCAAAGAAAGTATTGAGGCATGGTTTA
>DGBH01000109.1:502-810 GCA_002384205.1 Bacteroidetes bacterium UBA4009 | reverse complement strand
AATCAGCTAGAGGATAGATGACAAGGATATTGTTATTTGTGTTTTTTATTTTAATAGGTTGTAGTAAAGAAAATGAAACACAAAACAGGCCTGTTAGTTCTGGAAGTGAAACGCTAGTGTCCATAGATGAAACTAGTTCGACTGGAGAGCAAGAAAACACTTATGCTTCAATAGATTTCTCGAACTGGAAGCTCACACTCCCAGTAGATGAAAATAATAATGGCAGTCCGGATGAATATTTACCAGCAAGTTTGGTAAATGGAGCCTATCGGTCCAACAATCAAATTAAGCCATTCATGTATGACCAA
>DGBH01000109.1:0-180 GCA_002384205.1 Bacteroidetes bacterium UBA4009 | reverse complement strand
CACAGGGTGGTGAAATGAGGGGTAGACTAAAATTAGAAGCTGTTTCTAAAGATGCAGATTCTAGTATGGAATACCACAAGACTATAGTGATGCAGATCCATGGAATTATCTCTATATCAGATATGGAGACGCATGGTTTTAGTTCAAACAATGGACCTCCATTAATTAAAATATATTGGA
>DGBH01000154.1 GCA_002384205.1 Bacteroidetes bacterium UBA4009 | reverse complement strand
CGGTTTTAGTAAAGATATAGCATTACTGCGTCAAGAGTTAATAGATTTTGCCGCACTTATAGAACTCGAGAATGATTTTGGGGAAGAAGATGTAGAATTTGCAGATAGAGAAGGGCTAAAATCACTTATCGTAAAACTGCTCACCCAAATAGAAAAACTGCGAAGTTCCTTTGCCGCAGGCAATGTACTCAAAAACGGAATAAATACCGTGATAGCAGGAAAACCGAACGCAGGAAAAAGCACGTTGCTGAATGCCTTGCTGAATGAAGAACGTGCTATAGTATCTGAGATAGCGGGAACCACACGCGACACCATAGAAGAAGTATTCACGCTCAAAGGCATACAGTTTAGGCTCATAGACACCGCAGGGCTGCGAGAGAGTACAGATGCCATAGAGCGTATAGGTGTAGGCAAAACCAAAGAAAGCATTAACAAGGCGGAGCTGTTGGTCTACTTATTCGACATCAGCATCACCACTCCTACTCAACTAAAAGAGGAACTACTAGCACTTCCCCACATAAAGCAGACCATACTGGTAGCTAACAAAGCAGAATCTGGCTCTTATACAAAAGAAGAATGGCCAGAGAATACTGTCTTTATATCTGCTAAAAACAAAGACATAGAAACACTAGTAGCTGAACTAGAGCGTGTAGCCAGTCACTATGAGTTTGGTAATGAAACCGTGGTAAACAATGCGCGTCATGCCGATGCTCTAGCCAAAAGCAGTGATGCATTACAAAAAGTATTGCATGGTTTAGACCACGGTCTTACCAGCGACATGGTTGCGTTGGACATACGCAACGCACTATATCAACTAGGACTTATCACTGGTGAAGTGACTAACGATGAAGTGTTGGATTCTATTTTTACTCGGTTCTGTATCGGCAAATAAACCCATACAAACAACGATAATCAAAAACAAACATTGATAACTAAAACCCTTGCTAGTCAAGGGTTTTCGGGTTTTTAGACCAACGGTCATTTTTCGTCATTTTTGGCGTTTTGCATCACTTTTGTTGCTCATCTGTACACCAGATATTTTGAGCGACATGTGGGCAACAAAATTAGAACGTATTAAAAAAAAATGCTACACACTGCTACATGCTGCTACACACTGCTACATGGAGCTACATAACGGCGAAATGATAATGACTGCTAGTAAACACCCATATCCGAAAATCTGTGTTTTCTGTCAAGAAGCGTTCTTGGCAAGGAAAAGTACCACTTTGTACTGCTCTCACAAATGTGCCGCCAGGGCCTATAAAGAGAACAAAAGACAGGAGAAATTACTCCAAGATAAGACACTCGTAAAAAGCCAATTAACTGCCCCTGTTGTGATGATTCAAGCCAGGGAGGTTTTGAGCATAAATGAAGTGAGTTTGTTGCTCGGAGTCAGTCGGTGGACTGTTATGCGCATGTATAAAACCAATAAAATTCGCACGATTACCATTGGCAATCGCCGTTTAATCCTGCGTGATGAATTAGATAAAATATTAAAATCCAAATAGTTATGAGAGTTACACTTCGAAAGCGTCTTTTAAAGACAGGTAGGATAAGCCTTTACTTAGATCACTATCCGCCAATTATACATCCAGAAAGTGGCAAAATTACCCGGTGGGAATACCTTGACATGTACCTATATAATCCTCCCAGGGATGAAATGGAGAAACGCCACAATAAAGACATGGAAACCTTAGCGCGTTCCATAGCATCCACACGGCAGCTCGATAGATTGGCAGGTAAGTTTGGTATCAAACGTAGTTCACAGTTTGATGACTTCCTGCCATTCTATGAAAAGCAAATGAACAAATGGACTGGCAATCCCAATACACATGGTGGTTGGGTTGCATCCTATAAAACCTTTGTTCAGTTTTGTAAGGGTCAATGTAATTTCGGCGACATCACTCCGCAATTCATCAATGAATACAAAGAGTTTTTAGAGAAAAAAGCCACACGCATCAATTCACCTAAAATGCGCATCTCTCAGAATTCGTGTTACACCTATTACAATAAGCTTCGAGCAACGGTTCGGGAATCCATGGTATATGGTCACATGATAAGCAATCCTTTTGATGCCGTGAAAGGCATTCAACAACCGGAAACTTATCGAGAGTTTTTGACTAAAGAGGAGCTTTTAAAATTGTACAATACTCCGAATGAATCTGATTTCCTCAAACGTACGTGTATATTTTCTGCGCTCACAGGATTGCGACTGGGTGATGTTACTAAACTTCGTGGCGACCAAATTCAACACTCCAAAAACTTGGGCTATTTCATTCGCTTCACACAAAGCAAAACTAAGGGCATGGAAACATTGCCCATATCAGACGAAGCTTTAGGTTTACTTGGCGACTATGAAGAAAGCAGCGAAAGAATTTTTGGTGATTATAATTTTCAACGCGATTATGCCCATTTAAAGCGTTGGTTGCAAAGTGCAGGTATCCGAAAGAAAATTACCTTTCACAATTTTCGACACACGTTTGCAACGCTACAGCTAGCAGAAGGAACCGATATCTATACCGTTTCAAAATTGCTGGGACATAAGCACATTCATACCACTCAGATATACGGTAAAGTGATGGATACAACGAAAACAAAAGCAATGCAGAGTATTCAACTTGGGCTTAAATCTGACAAGAATGAACAACAATCATAAAAAATGTCAGTGACAAATTGGCTGATTGTAAGCGTGATACGGAGATAAAATTCACTTTCTTGAAATTGCGTGATTGCATTATTATCTGCGCAAAAGTAGACGAGTTTGGAACACTGTGGAACAGATTGGTACTAAAAAAAATTGCTCTTCGAACCCTTCAAAAATCGATAAATAAAAAAAGGAAACCAAAGATTATGGCACGGTTCTTTTTTTGTGCAAGGTGAGTAAATGTTTCAATATGAAAGAAAGTATTACTCACCTACAAGCATTCATCACAGAGTTGGTGAATGAAGCTGTTCAGTCTGCATTAGAACAGCATCAAGAAACGGCAGTTACAGAATTGAATGAGAGCAACCAGAAAGCAGAAGTGCTCAATGCCGACCAGGCTGCGGAGTTTCTGCACATTGCCAAGCAGACTTTGTACTCAATGACGAGTAGAAGAAAAATTCCCTTCTATAAGAATGGAAAGAAGATTCTATTTAGAAAAGGAGAATTGCAGGAATGGTTGAATTCAGGTAAACATGAGCAGATAAGCAAAATTGAAAAGGATGCCAGAAGCTATGTTCGTCAAAATCCTATACAACGATGAACCCCAAACAGAAACAACTAAAAGAAGATGTTTATTGGGTTCCGGATGCAGCTGAAAATACGGAATTGAATTTCGATGATTCCGTATTTGAATTGATCCCTGATTGCTTGCAGCCCTTGTTCATTGTGGCATCCAATAAACAGGAGCGCGATGTAATTCTTTTAGGCGCAATAACTATCTTATCAGGTTGTTTGCCGAACGTGTATGGTATATACGACAACCGAATTGTGTATCCCAACCTCTTTGCATTCATAGATGCGCCTGCGGGAGCCGGTAAAGGAATATTGAATTTTGTAAGGTATTTGGCTTCACCCATTCATCAAGCAAAACGGGAAGAAACAAAAAGGCTGCAACAGGAATTTGAAGCAAAGTTAAGCAGCAAGAAAAAAGACAAGGACAACCAAGAAGGATTTATTCCACCTCCTCCATGTAAAATGTTACTGATACCAGCCAATAATAGTGCAAGCTCATTTTTGCAAACCTTATCTGAAAACAACGGTTCCGGAATATTATTCAGCACTGAAGCCGATACCTTGAGTAATTCATTGTCGCAGGACTGGGGAAATTTCAGTGATGTATTGAGGTGTGCGTTTCACCATGAAACGGTGGAGATTCAGCGAAAAACCAACAAGGAGTATATTTCATTAGAAGCGCCTAAGCTCTCCGTGTTCCTTACCGGGACACAAGGACAATTGAAACGATTGATTCCTGATGCAGAGAATGGATTGTTTAGTCGTTTTATGTACTATTCCATGCGGAGTGTCCCAAAATTTAGAGACGTATTTGAGAGACGTGGGACAATACCTGGACAGGAATTCATGCAACTGGGACAGCAAATTTTTATTCTGTATGAGTTGCTAAATAGGCTTGGGACACCAATAGAATGTACACTTAAAAAAACATTACAGGTAGAATTTCAGAATAAATTTTCTGATATGCTTGAATCCTACTTTCATGATACAGGAGATATAATACTGGCATCTCTGCATCGAACAGGGTTGATATGTTTCCGAATAACCATGGTGCTGTCGTGTTTAAGGCAATTTATAGATCAAAAGGCACAGCCCACAAAAACATTGGAATTAAACCAGTCCGATTTTAAGGTGGCATTATACTTAGCAAAACAACTGATTAGTAACAGTGCCAAACACATGGCAGAAATGCCTGGCGTTAATAATGACATTGTGAAATACCGAAAACTGCAATTTATGATTGAAATGCTACCTGATACATTCACCAGGAAGGAAGCCAATGACATTGGAGAGGGATTAGATATTTCTCTTGCAACCCTAACCAGGTATTTATCTAGTGATGCCTTTGAACGCATTGGTCATGGAAAGTATCGAAAAAAAGAGGCTCAAAAGAATGACGATGAGCAAATGAACATTTGAGTAAATGAGTAATTCAACCCTTGAAATTTAAAATAAAATGAATCAACATATAATAAATCAAGCCTTAGAACTTCAAAGTAATGGCTACAGCATTAGACAAATAGCTTCTGAGCTAAATGTAAGTAAAAGTCAAGTGTTTCGTTGGCTTAATGGACAATCAGGCAATGGAGGCAATGCATTGCCCATTGACCTTATTGCCAAAGCCACAAGCACTAATCAACAATTAAATCTAAAAAATAAAAACACTATGGAAAACCACAACGACCACAACCGACTAGAGCGTGAAATCGCCTTAAAGAAACTGCAATTGGAACATGAGCTCGAATTGCGCAAGCTTGCACAACAAGACAAAGAATTGGAAGTTCGCAAACGCGAATTGGAGCTGAGGCATTTAGAGAAAGATGCCTTATCCAGGCAGCAACAAATGGAGGAACGCAAAATAAACCATAGTTTAAAAGTATGGATTGAAAAGGAACGTGCTAACCTGGATGAATTCGATTACGAAGAAATTGAAATAGATCTGGCGACCTTCAAACGCAGCCACAAAACACTTAGCAAACTATGGGAACAAGTTCAAGAACATATGGCCGTCTATGCCATTGATATTGATTCACATCTGGGACATTACTACCTTAAATCACTAATGGATATTTTTAACAAAGCCCTTGAAACTGCCGACGATAACATTGATGAAGACGAGGATGAAAATGAATGTGTGGTTTCTTACGAATACGATGATGATTCCATAGAATTCCTAGAAAATCTAGAAAATTCCGATTTTTTCAGTTGATTTTACCACGGGAATACCATAGATTTACGGTGATTCCGTGATAATTACTATGGTATTACCTTTTTTAGGCAAAAAAAAACTTTTCTAAATGAAATACCTGAAATCCTAAGCTTTGTTTCCAAGTTCTTCCAATTGTTTTCCCATACCCGACAATCTTTTTGAAAAGTCAATCGTTACAGGCATTGTCTTGTATGATTCTACACCGTTCCAATTCATCTTTGTCCGTTTTAAAATATCGTTGGCTACTGTTTCAATCGGGTCTGTTCCTCTAAATCTTTTTCTCTTTAAATGTGTTCGAATGTCATTTTTGCCTTGATAGTATGGTTTTGCAAGTTCGTTGCTTTGAACCAATCCGTGTGTCCACAACAAGAAACTAAATTCGTCTAATTGAATGATTGTTCCTCTGTCAATAAGTGTTGACATTTGCGTTTATGCTGTCTTATTGACTACTTTGGAGCAAAGCATTTACCCAATGAGCGTAGGAAAGAATATTAAAAAAATAAGGGAGCAAAAAGGAATAACATAACAGCAGATCGCTGATTTAATCCATAAACGACTTACTGGATAATCTAAAATGGAAAACAACCAACAAGAAATCCCTGTTGATTGCATTATTCATATTGCCTAAAGTTTTGGTATGGCTGTAGATGACATTATTTACTTTGGTGAAAAATTGCAATTGATTGACCAATTGGAAGAAGAAGATAAAAACGCTGTCTATTGCATTATTGATGGGATGCTCACTAAAAGTAAATTCAAAGATTTCTTTAATAAAAATATTGCTGCGCTATAAAAATAAAACGCCAAGCTGTAAGCCTGGCGTTTGTTTATCAAATCTTTTCTGAAAAATATAAATACCCGATAACTAAAGGAACTACCACACAAAGCATTTGGACTATTAACTTAGTGCTAAATCCTAATCCTGATTTCCTGATAAAATAATCTATTACCACCATTACAATTCCTAATCCCAAAAAGATGAATGCAATGTAGGTAGGCCAAGCACCCATAAGCATTCTAATACCAAGATATGCTCCTGCAATAAATAAAAGGATGCCTCCTATTGATAATGGTGATTGATATAATTTCATAATTTAAACATTTTCATAGATTAACACCCATCATCTGTACACTCTGGAGAATTTTGAGTGTCTTTAAATGGTACTACAGTTGCGGGAGTTTTACTTCCGCTACTACCCTTTAAGTTATAGCTATGCTCCCCAGTACCAAACAAAGAGA
Organism: Bacteroidetes bacterium UBA4009; assembly: GCA_002384205.1. GTDB lineage: Bacteria > Bacteroidota > Bacteroidia > NS11-12g > UBA9320 > UBA9320. Next base: position 765 of record DGBH01000154.1, on the reverse strand, counting down.
ATGGCCCTTCACCTGATTCAGTTGGCGTTCTATTAAACAATAAATAAGATTTGTTATTTGTTTCGTCTGTTATCCAAAGTTCGTAAGCAGGGAATCCGTCTGCATTTCCTTTTATTTGATAATCAAAAGTTTTTCCGTCTGCACTCGGTTTGATAGTAACATCAAATTGGTAATTTATTGAAGGGGCAACAGAAACTAATTTATTGGGAGCATCCACGCCTAAATGTATTGTAACCGAATTGCCATTTTGTAAAAATGCTTTATCGTAAGTTGGGACAGGACCCGCTGGACCCGCTTCGGATGTTTCTACTACTTTTCCTGCTTTGTTTAAGCCTTGCGAACCGCTTGCTGTATTATTGGAATATGTAACGGATTTGTTATCAAAATCAGCCGTTACTTTTTGCTCTGTTCTGAAAGCAGTAGTGTTTAATTGGTATGATGTTCTGTTGTCTCCTGCAAAAGAAGATGATGTTCCGAAAGGATTAGGATTTCCAATTGTTGCCATTGGAATAAACGACCTTCCAGTTATTTTATACTTTTCTAAGCCCTCTAAATCAATACATTGTATTGGGCTATTTTCAGCAAAGGCATAAGGACTACTATGCGGATAGTTTTTTTCGATTGGATCGACAGATAAAAAACGTCCTGTACGTGGGTCGTACATTCTGAAAGTAAATTCATAACTGTTTCCGCTACCTGATATTTCGTCATTTTTCTCTTGACCATTAAACCCATACCTATACCCAAAGCTAGAATCCTTCCATT
>DGBH01000024.1 GCA_002384205.1 Bacteroidetes bacterium UBA4009 | reverse complement strand
TTCCGATCTAGCACCGTTGATTGTCTACCAAATCTGTCAGCTAGTACCACCCCAACTTGATAGCTCCTATTTGTTTTTAATGAGTGATTTGGGTACTCAATAATACTAGTACTTTTTGTGGGTAGATCAAAAACTGATTTAGGGGTTGCCGCTACATTGTAGTCTAATGAAGCCGGAGGCTGTGGTTTATTTACAAAATTACCATATACAACTCTATTGCTTATTATCTCTTGAGCCAACGCTTTTGTAGGCACTTTGTCATATACCCTAATTAGTTCTTTAGAAGGTAACGTTTTGTACGGTTTTTGTGATTGATAGGTGTAGACATATACTTCGGCAGGAGTGCCCACTTGACCTTCTATTGCGTCAATAGTAATAGTTTCTACCACTTGAACAGCAAGCCCGTCAGACTCCTTATATAATATGTCTATCGATTTTATTTTTAATTCTGATCTTAATGATGTTTTTGTGATAGGTAAGCTACCAAGCTCTGAGCTAGAGTATCCTAACGGTATAATTAGGTCAATTTCTGTAACCTTGTTTTTAACAAAATTTACTATAGTGCTCGTATATGCAGCCTCTTCGTCGTTAACGTTCTGTATAGGATCTGTAGTTTGCTCATTGTACATAAAGTAACCATCTTGCTTTGGTATAAAGGTAGGTTGTGTAAAAGGAGCAAAAATAGAGTATTCGCCGTCATCAAACTTAAATCTATAGCTAAATCTAACAAACTTATCTTGTAGAAAGTCTGGATCGCCTCCATAATTTGGATTGTAATAAGGGTTTGCGTAGAACAACAATTCTGTTCCGTTAGGCAATGTTAAAGCCCCATCTATTACAAGAGTGGGTGCAGTGTAGCTAACTACAGTAAACGCTGTATTATTAACAACGCCGGCTGTATCTATATAACTAATTGGGAACCCCGCTCTAATATCCCCATCTATGCCAGTTATACTAAACGAAGTTTGAGCCGTTATTGCTCCATCTAAAGTGCAAATACCTCCAATAGGATAGAACTTACTGGATGAATCCAACATAGTTGTTTCATATTGTCCCGGTTCTAATGCGCTTTCTCTCCATAATTCAATAGGTTGGAGTGGATTATATTTAGCCACGGATATTTGGTCTTCAGTAGTATAATAGCCCAAGGGGTTTTTAATGTTTATTTTTCTCGGTTGGTTTCTGTTGTCGGTCCAGAATAATAAGCTTTCTAAAATATTTATGCCAGAAATTGGGTATAGTTTTGAAAAGTTTAAAAATGCTCCCTCAACTAACTTTGTAACACTTATTCCGGAAAGCGGGTTGAACATATATATAAAATTATTAGCCGTTGGCGAATAATCTTCTCCCGCGTTGTCTGTTAAAAAAACGAATATGTTATTAGTTAAACTATCAACAAGGTACCCAACAGGACTTAAATTTTCTACACCATCGCCAAAATCTGTTATTTTTACGTTACCTAGTATGTTCTGCACAGTACCAACATCACTACCCTCTGAAGTACTAACTTGTACGTTTATTGCATTTCTATATTCTCCAGACGGTAGAAGTCTATCGTCTAGGTCTTTATTCATTCTAGATTTTATAAAAGCGTTTTTTACTTCTGCCATTTGATTTTAATGTTTAATCCATTTAGATTGGCCTCTTAATACTTGCGTTATCTCTTCCAATTTAATGTTAGATAACCTTATCTTTGCGTTTCTTAATTTAGCGCTCTTTTCTTGTCTTAGCCTTTGTACTAAGTATTCTGGTTGGTTAGAGCGGGTTGATATGATTGCATGCAACATATATGCGTACATTGCCTCCTCAGCCATTTTGGGTACCTTTGTGTCTAATTCATAAGCTAAACCATCAGAGATGTATTCGAATATTATTAAAGCTCCAGCAAGATCACTAGAAAAGTTCATTTTACCATCTCTTTCATTCAGAGTAAACATGCCATTCATATTAGCATACTGCGGATCGAGCCCATAACGACGAGCGTTGTAGTAATCATTACCGTAGTTGCTATTATAAGTTAAAGCATTTTTATCTGTTGCATTTCCCAATCCGTTTTCTGCCCATCTTTCTTCTATTATAGGCGTACCGTTTACATTGCTATTATAGCTATCCTGTATCGGAACACCTGATGTATCTTGAACAGGCATTGCGTATGGGTTGCTTGTTAGCCTAGTTGGATATATTGGATGTTTAACTCCTGCTTGGTCAACCCATGAAACCTTAACGTAGTTCACATAATCCTGCGGCAATACTATGGCTAGGTTAGGCGGAATAGTTAATTCCTGTGATTTTATACTCTTTAATGTATCATAACTAAACTCTTGCATGCCACGTTTAGCATGAAATACAGCGTCAGTTCTCTTTACGCTGCTAATTAGCTTCCCGTCACCAACGTAAGCAACTAAAAAGTTATCTATAACATCATTTAGAGTAAGGTATGCGTAACTGCCGTAATTTTCTTCAACAGTATTGCCATAGGCATTATAGTCACCATAGTTTCCGCCTTCTAAACTTTTTAATTGAACAACTATATTTGAGTACTGATCAATATTGCCGGTTATGGTAATGGTATTACCGGACACCGTGTATGGTAAAATATATTCCTCATAAACTAATCCGGCTTGAGCGGGGGTGCTTAAGTATAACTTAAAGTTATTTAATCCGTAATCAGCTGAATCTGGGTCCCACGCGTCAACACCTCCAAATATTAAATCGGTATTAAATGTAAATGTCCATGACTTACCGGCTGCTAATGCGGTTTCGTCATAGAAGCCTTGTGATCCGGCATAATACTGTCTGTTTGTTTCGGTAATTAAACCTCCATTTGGAATAGGCATAGTTTATCTAGGTTTTGGAATTAATTGTTTCCGCTTGCGCTTGTTGGGCAGCTACTTGTATTATTTGTTCATCTTGTATAATAATGCCCATATATAATAGTATTTTTGTAATAAGTATATGTTGCTCCGTATTGTCTAGTTCAAATTGAATAGAATTAGATTCGTCGTATATATAAGGTCCAGTTACCCAGGCTCCCCCGTTTAGCCCTTTATAGCCCCATTTAACATCAGCTGGCTTTCTTATATAAGAGGCTGTTATACCGGTAGTTATGCTACTTGGATACACATATATATTAGGTGTTCCAGATGTTGCTAAAGTTCCTCCCCCTCTTTCGTAAGTGTATATAGGGTATGTAGTTGTTGGTTTTGTTAAAGCTGATTTATTTATGTACAGTAAATCATTCTTTTGCGCTCTTTGCAGCTCGGTTATTCCGTTGTGTATAACGGTTCCTAGACGATGCATATTTGTTGGTGGCGTGAACCATAAATTTGGGGACGTGCGTATGCAATCTCCCGTAGTTTTAAATATAGATATTTTGTCATCTACATTCTTTTGTCTGTCTGCATATTCCGATTCATTAGAAGGAATACGCAATTGTTGATTAAGATCGTCAAAGTATGTCTCAAATATTTCTAATTGGACTTGTGTACCTATTTTATTAAATTCCTCAGGAGTTACATATCCCCTTTGTTCTTTATTAAGTATTAATAAAACAGTTTTGTATACTAAATCTACATTTATTGCCATATCTTATCTTTATTATAATATTAAAGCGGTAACAGACGCTACCGCTTTATATATTAATATTACGTGTTTTTATATTTTTTTCTCTATAGATCTATAGATTTCAACACCCTCATCTGTCTTAAAGAAAGCAGCCATTGCGGAATAAGGATTCTCGTCAAATGGAACAGTCATTAATTTCCTATCATTTGTCCCCCACATAAACGTGCGATGGTCTTGTGATAGTTTTATGATGCCGGCTTCCGTAGCTCTAATAGCAAAATTTCTTAATTGTACATTATCGTCATTTGCTAACTCTATAAATAATTCAGGGTTTTTTCTAGCAAACAATAGTAAGTCTCTTTTAATTTCTTTTGAGCTCATCCCGGATACTTTAGATCCAATCTCTACTCTAAGAATAGCTTCTGCCTGGTCAATATCTATAGACATTGCAGCGTTTAAAGCTTCTATTTGTAATTCTAATCCATCTAGTTCGTCAACTGCTTTTTCAACTCTGTCAAACTCGGTGTATATTTTATTTCTTAATGGGTGGTATAATGATAATACCTTTTGTAAGTTTTGCTTTTCTTTTGGTACAACCATAGCCCCATTTCTGAATGTTATGTGCCCAAGAGTAGCTTGCCCTTTTTGCTCATCAACAAACGGTGAATTCTGGTTTGTTGCATAACGTAATTCTCTTTGTTCATTAAGAATAGGATCAAAGTACAACAAAGCGTGCTTTGATGAGTGTCGAGATGGAATCGTTAATGTTAATGGATTTCCCATATTCTTTAAAAAATATGTTCTATCTTTAATTTCCCACTCTGGTTTTTTATTTTCTTTTACTTTTTGAACCTTTACTGGTTCTGTATAAACTTCTTCTACTTCTAAATCAGCGTATTCGCTTGATTGTGTTTTTGCTTTTGCAGCCATAATATAATATGATTTAATAATTAATTTTTAAGGAGTAAAGATTACCCCCGTTGATATAACGAGGGTAAAAATTACCTAATGATTATACTCCTTGAAACAACACAAAGTTGTTAGCACCTTGTACACATAGACATCTTTCAGACAAGAAGTTTACCTCCATTGCATCAAGATCAGAAGTGAAAGCACCTCCAACAGATCCAGTTAGCCAAGATTTCATACGTCTGTCATCGGCTTGAGAAGCTCTGTAACGAACGTGTAAGAATGGTCTACGGATATTAGTGCCTAAGATTTGATCGTAAACTGTAGAAGTTCCAGCAGGAACCAAAAGTCCCTCAATAGAGCTAACTCCAGT
>DGBH01000003.1:7305-17289 GCA_002384205.1 Bacteroidetes bacterium UBA4009 | reverse complement strand
GGTAAAAAGAATTCGTTTAGTTTAGATGTGGTTATTTTGGTGTTCATGTTTTCATAAACCTCCATAATAACATCTAGGGCTTTTAATACTCGTTGTTTGGTAAGTGCCGAGACAAAAAGCACGGGAACGTCAGTAAACGGAGCTATTTTATCTTTTATTAATGACTCGTAATCTTTAGCGGTGTTGGTGTCTTTTTCTACCAAATCCCACTTGTTTACTATGATAACCACACCTTTTCCGTTTTTTTGAGCCAACCCAAAAAGGTTCATATCTTGAGCTTCAATGCCTCTGGTCGCATCAACTACTATCGCAACTACATCTACGTTTTCTATAGCCCGAATACTTCGCATTACAGAATAAAATTCAATGTCTTCGCTTACTTTACTCTTTTTTCTAACTCCCGCAGTGTCCACCAGATATAAGTCGTGATTAAAAGCCTTATATCGCACAAAAAGAGTATCTCTTGTAGTGCCCGGAATATCTGTAACAATATTTCGTTCTTCTCCTAAAAGTGTATTACAAATGGTAGATTTGCCTGCGTTTGGACGTCCTACAAAGGCTATTTTTGGCACATTGTCTTCTGTGTCTACATCGCCATCTGGCAATAAAGGAACAAGGGCGTCTAATAATTCACCGGTTCCACTTCCCGAAAGAGATGACAGCGGGTAAAGGTTGTCTATCCCCATAGAGTAATAAGAGTTAGCCATAAACATACGCTCATCGTTGTCTGCTTTATTGGCGACAACAAGGTATGGTTTTTTGCTTTGACGCACAATTTTAGCAAAAGCGATATCGAGATCACTAGGATCTAAAACGGCATCTACCATAAAAAGCAAAACGTCGGCTTCTGCAATAGCTAACATTACCTGTTCGCGGATGTGACTTTCAAAAATATCTTTACTGTCTTTTACGTATCCGCCCGTATCTATTACGGTAAACTCTTTTCCTATCCATTCGCTCTTGCCATAATGACGATCGCGAGTTACGCCACTAACGTCATCTACGATTGCTTTACGCTCACCAATAAGTCTGTTAAAAAGAGTTGATTTTCCAACGTTGGGTCTTCCCACTATCGCTACTATTCCTGCCATTTTCTAATGTTTTTTAATAATGCTATGTTTCTGCTATCCGCAGCCTTTTGTAAAATTTTTTGGAAGATCTTCAAGAGAAGCAGTGCCTATTACAAGGCGGCAAAGGTAGTGCTAAAAAATCACTTCTTTATATAACCAAAGTATTGCAGCTGTTGATCGTCAGTACGCCAATCTTTTTTAACCTTAATGGTTAGAGAAAGAAAAATTTTCTTTTTTATAAAGTCTTCAATGCGTTTTCGAGATGCTATTCCTAAGTTTTTAATCGCAGCACCACCTCTGCCTAACATTATACCTTTTTGAGAATCGCGCTCTACAAATATGGTTGCAAATATTTCGTCTAGTTTTTCTTTCTCGTTGTATTCTGTTACACTAACCTCAACGCTGTATGGAATTTCCTTTTTAAATTGCGTTAAAATTTGCTCGCGAATCATTTCGCTTACCAAAAAACGAACATTTTCATCGCTAATCGAGTCGGTATCATAAAAAGCGGGATGTTCAGGAGCTAGGTCTACAAGTGCGCCAATAATGCCGCTTACGTTAAAGTTTTCTTTTGCGCTTACCGCAAATATTAACTCGGTGCCGAAGTATTCTTTTACCCTGTCTATATCGGCCTGTAGTTTTTCTTGATCTTGAACTAGATCCACCTTATTCATGGCAATAACCAACGGACAGGTAATCTTATCTTTATAAGCTTCAAACTCTTCAATCTTAGGAAACTGACCGTCTAAAATAAGCAGTACAACATCTGCATCATCTAAAGATTCATTTACAGCTCCCATCATGGCGTCCTGTAATCTGTAGGCCGATTCTTTAATAATACCAGGCGTATCAGAAAACACGAGTTGGTAGTCTTTATCGTTTAGTATTCCCTTAATACGGTGACGTGTAGTCTGTGCTTTTGGGTTGGTAATCACTAGATCTTCACCCAGTACCGCATTTAGAAAAGTAGATTTTCCTGCGTTGGGTAAGCCCAGTATCGTAACAAATGCTGTTTTGAACATTGCAGCAAAGGTAGTTAGGTCTAGTGTAAGTCTATAAAATAAATTATTGAGAAGGTTTACGCCTATAGTAAAAAATCGAACCACCTTTGAGGATATGAAATTTTTCAATCAATTAAAATGTGTTTTACTTCTACCTCTTTTTATAATGACTTCTGGATGTGGCGAAAACGTTACCCCAGATCCCCAAAAGACTATTGAGGAAAGTGACCTTACAGATAGAGATGAAGCGTTAAAGTTATATAATGAACAATATTTAGAGTCTAGTTTGTCATTATCTGAATTAAGCTGGTCAGGAAATTTATCTAGTTGTGATGAGGGTACAATTTCTCAAACCGCTTATGACAAAACACTTCAAAGAATAAACTATTTTAGGACAATATGTGGTTTGCCTAGCGTAACTTGGAATTCTTCTTGGCATCCAAACTGTCAAAAACTTGCATTAATGTTTGATGCTAATGATGAGTGGAGTCACAATCCGCCTTCTAGTTGGAGTTGTTATGATGCAGCCGCTGCAGATGTTGGAGACGATTGCAACGTTTCATATGGGACTTTTGGACCAGAGTCTATTAATGAGTGGATGAAAGAACTTGGTAGTTGGAATAGTAAGGTTATTCATAGAAGATGGATTCTGTTTTCTAGAGCAAAAGATTTTGGATACGGAACCACACCTGCGGGCTCTGCATTGCACTGTATTGCAAACACTAGTAGTCTTTTGCCCGCAAGCTCTCCTGGCTATGTTGCATATCCTCCCAAATTCATTCCACAGAGTTTAGTTTATGATAGATGGTCTTTTAGCGTTACAAATAGCGTGTCTTTTTATAGCGGGGTGGACTTTGATAATACAGAAATTTCTATGAAGGATGCTAGCGGAAACGAAGTTGCTTTAACAATTATTGAAAGAACTGACAATGGCTATGCCGACCAAACTATAGTTTGGGAACCTAGCGGAATTGAAATAGCCGCGAGTTCAGATGTTGTATATACTGTAAAGTTAGGTAACGTTTTGGTTAATGGAGAAACGAAAGACTACGAGTATGAGGTAACTATTTTTAAACCCTAACCAATTTGCCATAAGGCACTTTTACCATGTAATGAGCTTCTAACGTTATGTGCCCGAAGTCTTCTGAAACCTTGCCGCGAAGTGTATAAATGCCGCCACCCCTGAAAGGATATTGTTGAGCAGACAAGGGAAAATGAACGCTGTCAAAAAAAACACCTTCACGATCCATAAATGTACCAAAAAACATTTCTTGTTCTATGCGTCCCTTGGTTTTGGTACGCTTGATGTGTACCAAGTAGCCCGTTATAGTAATGATGCGATGTAGCAATTTGGAAAAATCGCTAGCTACTGTTTTGTGGGTAAGCATATCGCCATCTATCAATTCAAACGGTGAGCAGAGCGGGAATCCCAAATATTCTATTTCGTCCATCGGGTCTTCGTAGGGTATGCCTACTAGTTCTGGAATAGCAATGCTTTTGGTTTGGTTATGAAAAGCAAATAGCTTGGGGTGTGAGAAGCTCTTTTTGGTTTCAGCCAACAGAAAATGGGCTTTCCACAGCAGCCAATGCTTGCTTTTATTGCTAAAACGAAAGGCGTTTACGCGAATGAGAATAATGACCTGCTCTAAACTAATGGTCACTCTATTTACAAAGTCGTCTAATTCTGTAAAGTCGCCGTTATTTATACGTTCTTTTAGAAACGCATTTACCGTTTTAACCTCTAGTTGCGCCACGTGCTGAAACCCTAGTTTAATGATCTTGCCACAAATAGTGGTAATAAACAGGCTTCCATTCACACACGGAGCTTCTACGCTGGCCCCTTTTAGCCGTGCTTCTTGTATATATTGCTCCGTGCGATAAAACCCACCAAAATTGTTAATAGTAGCTACCATATACTCCAGCGGGTAGTAGGCTTTTAAAAAAAGACTTTGGTAACTCTCTACCGCGTAACTGGCTGAGTGCCCCTTGGCAAAAGCATAGTTGGCAAAACTCTCTATCTGTGTCCAGACTTCTTGGCTTAGTTTCGGTTTATACCCCTTGGCGGCGCAGTTGTCAAAAAAAAGCTTTTCAATTTCCTTAAACTCAGTTCTTTGTCTGAATTTAAAACTCATGCCGCGCCTTAGCACGTCAGATTCTTCTAGCGTGAGTCCAGCAAAATAATGCGCTACTTTAAGCACATCTTCTTGATACACCATTACTCCGTAGGTGTCGTGTAGTATTTTAGCAAGAACGGGGTGCGTGGCTTTTCGCGCTTCGGGGTCTCGGTGTCGTTTTATATATTCAGTCATCATGCCACTGTTGCTTACACCGGGTCGTATGATAGAACTAGCCGCCACCAAACCCCGATAGTCATCCACTTCTAATTTTTTCATAAGCGCTCGCATGGCAGGACTTTCTACGTAAAAACAGCCAATAGCGTCACCTCTGCGGAGTAAGTCTTTTATTTTTTCATCTTGTTTAAAACGGTCGATGTCGTCTATATCAAAATCAGGGGCATCGGGTTGGTTTTGCTTAATCACTTGCAGGGTATCTTTTATTTTGCCCAAGCCTCGTTGAGCTAAAATATCGTATTTGTAGATGCCCGCGTCTTCGGCTATGTGCATATCAAAGTGAGCAGTAGGAAAACCCTTGGGAGGCATGCTCGTAGCTCCGTAATATTGGGTTGGTTTTTCGGTAACTACTATGCCGCTGCTGTGCACACTCAGGTGATTTGGAAACCCGTGTATGTAGTGGCTGTATAACAGACATAGGCGAGCAATATGGTCTAATTGATTTGGGTCTCGAACGCGTTGTATGTTTTTTATTTCGTCGGCAGGCAAGCCTAGCACTTTTCCTATTTCGCGGATTACAGATTTAGCCTGAAATGTAACAAAAGCACCCATTAAAGCGGTATTGGGATAGGTATCAAAAATGTATTTGGTTACGTCATTTCTGTCTCGCCAACTAAAATCAATATCAAAATCAGGAGGAGACTTACGGCTTGGGTTTATAAATCGTTCAAAGTAAAGGTCGAGTTCTATAGGGTCTACATTGGTAATTCGCAGCAAGTAAGCCACCAAGCTATTAGCCCCGCTGCCTCTGCCCACATAAAAATATCCTTTACTTCTGGCGTAGGTTACGATGCCGTGGTTTATTAAAAAATAGGGAACAAAGTCACATTGCTTAATCACTCGAAGTTCACGTTGTAGCCGTTCAGTTATTTCGGGAGTGATGTTTCCCTTGTAGCGGTACTTTAATCCTTCTTCAGCCAGATGGTGTAGCAATTTTTCGTCTTGTTCTTGGGTTTGCGAATAGGTTTTTTTATTGGCAAGTTTCGACTTGTCGTTAAAGTCAAAATGTAGGTTACAACTTGCCAATAGTTTTTGGGTATTTTCTAGCAAGTATTCGTGACCAGCATATAGGTTTCGCAGTTCATTTTCGGTATAAAACTGATGGTGCATTTCGCCTTGTTCTTCCAAGGGCAATTTACTGAGCAGCATGTTTTTGTCAATAGCCCGCAATAGGCGATGTGCGTTAAAATCTCTTTTATTGCGGAAGGTGACGGTATTTAAAGCGACGTATTTATCTTTTGCATAATCGACGACATATTTTTGAAACCCAAACAGTTGTTTATGATTTACTCCTATATATTCGTTTGCTCTTAGTTTACGTTTTGGAGCGTTTTTAAACGGGTATATAATATAAGCGTTTCCAATAATAGGATCTCTAGTTTTACTTCTGTTGGCTAAAAGGTCTGATAGATAGATGTTGATGTTTTGAAAACCGATGTTGTCTGTGGCTATGGCAATAAAATCTTGCTGATTTTTGGTACGAAAATCCACGCCGAGTATAACGGGCCAACCCCGATTTTGGCACTCCATGGCATGATACAGACATCCGGAGGTGCTATTAATGTCGGTAAGAGCGAATTTGATTTCTGTAGGAACACACTCTGAAGGCGTGTTCCTACATGACGAATTTGCCTCGCACAACAATTCCTTCGGCGACATCGTCCCGTATTTGAAAGAGTAGTAGGTGTGACAGTTTAGGTACATTTTACTTTTTTTGCTCGCTGGATGCGTCTGTAGGTTACTAGAGTTGACTAGACCTCAGGCATTCCGATGAGCAGGCACCACATTGGGTTCTCCGCTAAAAGGATTTCCGCGGCCCAGTCCTTTTACTTCCATGGCCACGCTACGTCTCACGGCATTAGCTCCGTATCGGCTTTTCATGGCGTCCATGGCTTGGTATAGGTTTATGATTTTGTCGTCGTCATTAAACAGGTCTATCTGGTGCCCGCCGCCAGCTAAGTCGCCCAGCCGAACACCCACCAAGCGGATGCGCACGCGGCGACTGTACAACGAGTCAAAGAGCTCTTTGGCATGAGCGATAAGTGAGTGGTCTGAGGCGGTGTAGGGTATTTGTTTCTGTTTGCTCACGGTTTGAAAGTCAGAGTACCTAAGCTTTATGCTGATGTTAGAACACACTCGTTGTCCGTGGCGGAGTTCGTAAGCCAACTGCTCCACCATGGCTATTACCATGTCTTTGAGCTTGCGTACGTCTATGGTGTCTTTCATAAAAGTGCGCTCGGTACTTATGCTCTTTTTTTCGTGATAAGGAATGAGCGGGCTATGATCTATGGCATTGGCTTTTTCCCACATCATTTTTCCGTTTTTTCCAAAGGCTTTTTCCAGCAGTTCTAGCGGCATTTCTTGTAACGTATATATTTTTTGTACGCCCATTCGGCTTAGCATAAAAGCAGTTTTTTTACCTATCATCGGTATCTTACCTACGGGCAGCGGTGCCAGAAAAGGCTTCTCTAATCCTAGGTCTATGTTTAGCTGGTTGTTGGGTTTGGCTTCCCCCGTGGCTATTTTGCTTACGGTTTTATTTATAGACATGCCAAAGGAAATGGGCAAACCTGTTTCTTTGACGATTCGCTCGCGTATGTGGCTGGCCAGCTTATAGCATCCAAAGAATTTGTCCATTCCGGTAAGGTCAAGGTAAAACTCGTCTATACTGCTTTTTTCGAGTACGGGCACATCTTCTCGTATTATTTCGGTTACCATTTTAGAGTACTTGCTGTAGGTGCCCGACTCGCCTTTTACTACTATTCCTTCAGGACATAGTTGCCGAGCCATTTTCATACTCATGCCACTGTGCACACCAAAGGCGCGAGCCTCATAACTGCAGCTAGCCACCACGCCTCTGTCACCTACCCCGCCTAGCAGTACAGGCACGCCCAGCAGCCTATTGTCTTGTAGCCTTTCTACAGACACGTAAAAAGTGTCGAGGTCCATGTGTGCGATTGTTTTTGACAAAATAGTTATCTTTTATTTGGGCTATAATATAGCCCAAAACAAAATTAAAAAGAACACCTATGGTAAAGGATGCATAGGGGAAAACCGCAACGAGCTGATAGATAGTGCATTATTTTTTGAAAAAATATAACGTATAATTGTATTAGATGAATCTTTTAAAAATATTGATTTTAGTTGCCGTGTGCAACGTGGCACAAGCACAAGACTATGTAGATTTAGCCACTGCTGAGTATACAAAAACACCTCAAAACCAGTTTGACAGTAGCCTAAACACATCTAGCGTACAAAAAGCCAACATTAACTTAACCGCTCCGGTTAAGTTAAAAAACGGAAGTTCGTTGCTCTTCGGGGTGGTTTATGACCGGCTGCAAACCAAGCTTTTTGAACAACAAGAAGACGAGGTTTCCTTCTCTGCTTACACGCTAAAACTGGGAATTAATGTAAAGTACTCAGACAAGTGGAGCGCAACGTATCTCCTGTTACCCAAGATGGCCTCTAATTTTGAAGAAAGTTTGACCAAAAACGATTATCAGATTGGCGGAATAATATTGGCTAAACTGAAAAAGAGCGAGCATTTCAATTATAAGTTTGGAGCATACATAAACGGAGACAGATTCGGTCCATTTTTAGTACCCTTTTTTGGAGGGTATTATCAAAAAAACAAGCTAGAAATAGACGCAATGATTCCTTCTTATGCCAAGATAAATTATAGCATTACACCCAAGGTAACCGCAGGAGTAAATTGGCGAGCCACTGTTAAGTCCTATAATATACAAGGTGGAGGAATATCCATTTATACATACCCATTTTACATGCACCATTTGTCTAACGAAATAGCTGCGCACATAGGTTACGAACCTATAAAAGGCGTAATAATAAGAGGAATGGCAGGCGTGTCATTGGGCCGCTCGTTTAGGGTGTACCAAAATAATGATAAAATTGATTTTGGATTAAGCTTAGTGCGCTTTGGTGATGATAGAGTGCCGCTTAATACTGATTTTGAAAATGGAGCCTTTGGAAGGCTAGAGTTGGCTTATCGTTTTTACCTATAGCAAGGATTTTCCAACGGCTACGAGTTTTGTATGACTGTACGAGCTGTCTAGTACCGTAATTTCATAACCAATTTTTAAAGCATTTAAGGTACTTTCATGACCAATAAGTAGCGTATCACTTGTTTTTACGTGTTGAATAATGGTTCGTTCTAGCGGCAACAGCCTCTCTATTCGCAGTTTTTTTACATAAAAAAGATGAGGTTCATAGGCGTATGTAGTGTCTAAAAGTAGTTGCGTATTGGCTGTTAGATTTTGAAGATGATTTTCATCGGTTAAAAAGTGAGAAATCCCATTGGTTTCCCATTCATAATATTTTTCGGAAGGGTTAAGTGCATAGTTATGCGCCTGGGCAAAGGGCAAGCATAGCAGTCCTAATGCGAGCACCAAAGCGTACGTTTTAGTTTTAAATAACCGAGAGTACACAACGTGAACACTCACGGCAATTAGTGCAGACAATAGCGGAATTACCGATGCATCATACCAGTAGTTTTTAGTTCCTTTGGATAGAATGAGCAAGTAGGAAATGGATGTAATTAATAAGTAGAGCCATCCCTCATTTTTACGTTTTAAAAACGGAACCGACAAAACAAGAGGAAGCAATAGGGGCCATATAGACATATGCTTATTCCATAATAGTTTGAAGTAATACCAAAAATTTTCACTCGAATAGTCAAAATTTTCACTTGAATTAAAGTATCGCGGAAATAGCTCATCATTCCAAACGAACCGCAAAAATCCCGGTTGTAAATATTCTCTTACACCGTAATAACTGATTACAGGAACAAGTCCGAGCGTAATAGCAAAATACAAATGGTTGTTGGCAAGTGTTTCAATCGCCCTTTTTTGTGTTGCAAAAAACATTGCAATGCCGGGCAACATGATAAGTATAGCAATGCTCTTGGTTAATATACCCAAGCATACAGCCAGTGCCGCCCAATACAAGTAGCAACTTTTGTGTGTTAGGTAATAGAGGTAGCAACTATACGTTAGGGCGGTACTAAAGAATACCAATAGCGCATCATGATCCCCGAATCTACCCACGTGTTCGCCATAAAAACCAGCAGATGTAGCTAAAATGCCAGCACCCCAAAAAGCAAATGCATAACTCTTGGTTAGTCTAAATGTCCATAGAAATAAAATGAATAGCGAGCCTATAGACGCCAAAATGGACGGCAAGCGAATGGCAATTTCGTTTCGTCCAACTACGCGCATCGCGATTACCTGTAACCAAGTAAGCAATGGCGGTTTCAGGTTCCAAGTTTCAGGTTTGTTTTCGTAACTACGGATGATATAATCACCATTTTGCAACATCTCAATAGCGTTTACGGCATTGCGAGACTCATCCCATAGTCTTATTGGCAAATGGCCCACTTTAAGCCAAAGGGGAACCGAGAGAATAAAAAATCCTATCGCTAAAAAAAGGTATGTAAGATACTTATTTATGGTTAGAGCTAGTTTAGGAATTCGTCACGAAAAAGATCTTCTTTGGTTAACCCTTCTTTAAGGCCAAAATACATTTTACGGGCGTCTACTACAAAAA
>DGBH01000003.1:7019-7159 GCA_002384205.1 Bacteroidetes bacterium UBA4009 | reverse complement strand
ACTGGAGTTGTAATTCAATATAACTTTTTCGAAAAGTGTTTGTGCTTTTTGAGCATCATTAAAAATATACAGCGTAATATTCGCAGATCGATACAGGGCGTTATCTGCTAATATGTCGTCACCGTATTTTTCGTAAACGG
>DGBH01000003.1:334-6973 GCA_002384205.1 Bacteroidetes bacterium UBA4009 | reverse complement strand
TTTTTCTTGCACCTTGGCTTTTAGAAAATATATCTCATCGTTAAGTGTATGATTAGGATATTTGAAAGGCAGCATATTAAGTATTTGTGTGCATTTCTCGATTTGATTTTGGTACAACAGAAACTCTGCTGAGGCGTATTCTTTCATGGCATTTGCGGTACTGTCAAGTCCAGTATTATCTTGTATAAGAAGGGATAGCTCTATAGCGTTGTTGCTTATAAGTTGCGTGGTTGCCGTTTTTAAAATGTCTAGTTGAGATGCAGCCCATTCAAAATCACCTTGATAGTAGGACAGTTTTGCATTTTTAAATTTAGCTTCTTGCCCCAACTCATCTTCCATAAATTCTTTGTCTACTTGACCATACATTAGCTTGGCATCCCACACGTTGTTTAACATAAGGTAGGCGTCTCCCAGCAGGAGCTTGCACTCTGCCAAAAAACGAATTTGTAGTCTAGGAGTGGCTATTATTTTTTCTAGTATGGCACTTCCGTCTGTAGGATTATGGTTATAAAAAATTTGTAATTCTGCCAATCTAAACAAGCTATTTGCCGTTTTAAAACTCACCCCATTTAGACTTACAAAACCTTCTATTGTTTGAATAAGCTCGCCGACCTCGAGTTTGTCTGGATTTATACTATGGGTGGTTTTAAGGTAAAGGGAGTTTATTAACCCTTGTTCAGCAGCTAAATAATTCGGCCCCTCTTTCCCCAGATTTATGACATACTCGTAAGCCCTAAGCGCCGTAGAATATTCTCTATTTTGCTCACACAATTTAGCAAACCCCATAACTCGATACCCTTTGGTTTCATTGCGTTTATCCAGAGAAATAACTTGTCGCATGGCAGCCATATATTTCTTCTGTTGTAAAAATATTTCTAGCAATAATTCGTCATATACGGGATTGCTTGGATTTTTTTGGGCGTACAACAAGGTGCGTTGTTGCAGGTATTCAACAGATTTCGGGTTTTCGTAAACTACATCTAGTACACGTATAATGTAATCAAAAGCGTTTTGTTCTGCAGAAAGTACCTCCAATGAAAAGTCTGTTAACGCCGTTGTGTTTCCCATGACTCTATACTGAGAAAGCATTTGAGCGTAAAAAGTGAGCACACCAAACTTTTTAGTGCCCTGTTCATAAGCGGCAACTGCATATTCGTTCAATTGGCGATTTGTTAATGCGTTGGCAATTAATATTACTTGGTTTTTATCTGCTAAGTATTCTTTTATAATTTTCTCCAAGTACTTTTGAGCTTGTTCTTTTTCACCTAATCGCAAGTACAAATAGCCCAAATCTACCTCGTAGTTTCCTCGTTTAGGATTTTGCTTTATGGCCTTTTCAACCATTTTTTCGGCGGTTTTTAGGTCTTTGAGCGCAATAAGTGTTTGTAGGTAGTTCTCGTAAATATAAATAGAGGTGTAGTTTTCTTTATATAGCTTTTTATACATTTCAGAGGCCTTTTCAAACTCCTGGTTTTCAAAAAACTGGGCAGCTAATTTCTCGTCTGTACTTTGAGAAAAGCATACAGACGAAAAAATAATTAAGGCAAACAAGAAGACAGACTTCATTTTATACGGTGCAAAAATAACGAAGCAAAGCTATCATTTATTTGTGGTCGGATTTAGGTGATTATGATCTAAACCTGCAGGTAAAGTAAAAAGAAATGCTAATCACCCTAAATAAATTAGGTGAATAGGATAGTTTGAGAGTACTTTTGTACAGCAAATAACAAATCCAATATTTGCTGATGTCTCAACCCAAAATTTCTAAAATTGCTTATCAAGGTTTAACGTTTGACGATGTGCTTGTTTTGCCTCGTTACTCTGAAGTTTTACCTCGCGATACGAATACAAAAACCCGCCTTACTAAAAAATTATCCATTAATATACCCATTATAAGTGCGGCCATGGACACCGTAACAGAGTCGGATTTAGCAATAGCCATAGCTAGAGAAGGGGGCATAGGAATAGTGCATAAGAACATGTCAATTGCCGAACAGGCTGCTGAAATAAAAAAAGTAAAGCGATCAGAAAGCGGAATGATAAAAGATCCGGTTACGTTGAAAAGCACCAACACTTTGGCGGAAGCGGTTAATGTAATGAAGGTAAACCGAATAGGTGGGATTCCGATTATTGACGACAACCATAAATTAGTGGGTATAATTACCAATAGAGATTTGCGCTTTCAGATAGACTTAAGTACGCCTATTGAAGAAGTTATGACCAAGCAACCACTGGTTACGGCGGCACATGGCACAGACTTAAAAGAAGCAGAACAAATCCTTCAAAAACACAAAATAGAAAAACTACCTGTAGTAGACGCCGAGAATATATTGCTTGGCCTTATTACGTTTAAGGATATTCAAAAAGTTAAAAATCACCCTAAAGCATGTAAGGATACTTTTGGAAGGCTTATGGTGGGCGCGGCTGTAGGGGTAACAGCAGATACGCTTGAAAGAGTTACGGCTCTAGTGGCCGAAGACGTGGATGTAATTGCCATAGACACAGCACATGGACACTCAAAAGGGGTGGTAGACGAACTTAAAAAAGTAAAAGCAAAATTTCCAGATTTACAAGTGATTGTGGGAAATGTGGCAACAGGCGCCGCAGCAAAGTACTTGGCAGACAACGGAGCAGATGCCGTAAAAGTGGGCGTTGGTCCTGGATCTATTTGCACAACTAGGATAATAGCCGGAATAGGTGTACCTCAATTAAATGCGGTAATGGAATGTGCTCTTGCGTTAGAAGGCACGGGAGTGCCTATTATAGCCGATGGCGGAATACGTTATAGCGGTGATTTGGTAAAAGCCATTGTGGCTGGTGCGGATTGTATAATGGCAGGAAGTCTTTTTGCAGGTACAGAAGAGGCTCCTGGCGATGTCTCTTTTTACGAAGGAAGAAAGGTTAAAAGTTACCGCGGTATGGGGTCTATAGAAGCCATGAAAAAAGGTTCAACAGATCGATATTTTCAGGACGCAGAAGCAGAAATTGGCAAACTTGTTCCTGAAGGAATTGTTGGAACGGTTGCCTTTAAAGGAAAACTATCTGAAGTTGTTTATCAATATATTGGAGGTTTAAGAGCGGGAATGGGTTATACGGGATCTTCAAGCATAGAAGAACTTAAGACAGCTCAGTTTACGCACATTACCGGTTCGGGTATTAGAGAGAGCCATCCCCATGATGTTACCATCACCAAAGAAGCTCCAAACTACAGCCGCTAATCTATACTTTCTATCAAAGCAAGAACTCCGGATGTATAACGTATAGTAACATCTCCGGTGACTATAACTTGATTGCTTGTGCCACTGCGATTTCCGTATTCAAGCTTCTCATTGTTAAGCTTATACATCAAGTTTGAGGTAGTAATACCGTCAGCTTGGTTAATGGGAATTAATGATATCTCATCGCCAGCGTTGTATATCTTTGAAAAGCTTTTAGGCAATACAAACGCCTTAGAGTGATCATCATAAATCACAATTTTGTGCTCAGGATATTTACCCATAATGGCAAAGTTGTTTAAGGTGTGGTCCAATCTTTTTCCGGTAGCCCATACGATGTTTATATCGCTGTACCCCTTGTTTATTAAAAAGGCTAATGCTTTCTCTAGATCTGTAGTTTCTTGATCAGCAATATGAATAAATTGTGTTGTTAAATTTTGTGGTAAGCCTTCGATACTATCAAAATCCCCAATCACTACGTCCGCCGTTATTTGCAAGTTAACTACACGAGCATAGGCGCCGTCTAGCACCACCACAAAAGGACACCATTCCATGATGGACACCAACAAGTCGTAGGAGCACATTTCGCCATTGGCTATAATAAGTGCAGGCTCTTGGCCTTCTTTTACATAGTGATGCGATGACATTAAAGTGCAATTTTCGAAACAAACATAGCAATTAATATTACAGATTAAGTTACTTTGTCGACATGATTAAATCGACGACGTCGTTGGTGCTATTTTATCTCCTGTTTGCAGGTTGCGCTAAAGAAAAATTTTCAAGTGAAAGCAACTGGCTCGCACCGCTAATTGAAACAGAGTTAACCTTGGGAAATTTGATTCCGGACTCACTCATTCGAAAAAACAATGACAATACTATTGATATCGTTTTTGAAGAAGCTTATGGAATAACCAGCATTCAAGACATACTTGTTATTCCTGACAGAATAGACAGTATTGAGGTTACTCTTTCGAGTCTGGTTTTAGAGGACAGGTCGTTTATTGACACCTTAACACTTCAAGAAATATACCCAGCAAGTGTCTTTTTGAACGGTCAAAAAGCGGATCTTCCAGCGCAAGATGTACAAACAAATCAAGGAACCAAGCTAGATGTGAGCAAAGAGTTTTTTAGCACAGCTACTTTTGTACAAGGGTGGATAGATATTACCATAAGTAACGACTTGCCTGTTACGGCTGAGTTAATGGAGTTCGAATTAATTAATGATGATGGTACCAATACAGTAGTGGCGTCTGGCACATTTACCGATTTGGCACCTAACACTACACAAACCCAATCTTATACACTAGCAGGCAAAACGGTAAAAGGAAAGCTAGAGTTGCGTGTAAAAAGAGTAAAAACTAAGGCGAGTGACGAACCGGTACTTATTGATATTAAAAAAGGTTTAAGAATTACATTTGGTGTGAGGGGCTTAAAACCACAGTCTGCCACAGCAGTATTTCCTGCTCAAAACCTGGTGGAACGAAACGATGAGACAACCTATAGCTTTGGTGGTGCAGAATTAACACAAGTAAACGTGAAGACGGGCTCTATACTAATGAAGGTAGAATCAAGTATTGAAGAGGCGATAATCTTACAATATAAGATCCCTCAAAGCAGCAGCCCTGGTCAAAGCGGTCCTATTTATAAAGAATGGAAGATTCCTGCAGCACCTAAAGGACAACGGATATTTATAGAAGAACGGTTTCCTATTGACGGTTTTGTGATTCATTTATATGGTGAAAAAAACTCAGTCGCTCCATATTTTAACCACGTTTATAATGAGTTGGCTGCGAAAATAGAATACACAGGCATAGAGAGAACTCTTTCGCTTAGCGATAAGATTAAAATTGAATTTGGCCTGGTAGATGTAATTCCAGAGTTGGTAATCGGAGACCCGGGGCTACATAATTTTACCATAAAAGACTCTTTGGAATTGCCTGCTCTTAAAAATTTTAAAGGAAACTTATCTTTAGAAGATGCCTCTTTAGAACTAAATTTTTACAATAGCTTCGGTATTGAATCTTTAATTACCACGAATGAAATAATAGGTCAAAACACGGGGTCAAATAAAAATGTGAAGTTAACATCACCCGCTTTAAGCACGCCCATATTGCTTAAACGCGCCGTAAATCTAGGAACATCAGTAAAACCTGACGAACAAACACTTATACTCAACAAAGGCAATTCAAATATTAAACAGTTTATTGAAAACTTACCTGACCAAATAGTACCCAACATACAAGTAAAAGTTAGACCAAATGGCACTCTAAATCAATCTGATTTTGCCTTTGATTATAGTAAGCTTCTGGTAAATTTTAAACTGGAAGTACCTTTAATCGTAGGCTTAGAAGACTTAACTGTTACAGAAACCCGCAAATCAAATCTATTTGAATACGAGCAAATTAGCAATGTAAAAGAGGCTAAACTATCTGTCTTGGCGTCTAATGATTTTCCTATTGAAGCGGTGTTAGAATTAACGTTTTTAGACGACAATGGAGTGATTATGGCAACCGCCTTTAAAGGTGAAAATAACAGCATAGAAGAGGCTGAGACAGATCCCATAACCGGCAAGACTTCGAGTGCTAGACAAAGCGAACTAGTTGCCAAGCTAAGTCGCTCAGATATGTTAGCAATACAAAATGCTACTCAAATCAGAATTACAGGTTGCTTCTCAACAACAGATGCAAAGCGATATAAAATGTATAGCGATTATAGAATTAAACTAAAAATAGTGTCAGATATAACCTATGAGAATAAGCTATAGTTTAATATCCGTTTTTATTATATTGAGTGCAAGCGCTCAATATTCAACGAAGTCAGAGAATCGATTTGTATTCTTAAGTTATGGGTTTGACGAGTTATGGATTCCTCACGCTATAAAATTAGATGTTGATGCCAATGTAGGATCAAATAGTCTAAATAACGGAATGTTTAACGATGTGCTATTTAGATCAGGGTTTGTTTCTGACGGAAAGCAAAAGTTTTTAGAATCTCAAAAAGAACGGACAAACCTGTATGCTCAAGTTAGAGCCGAGATAGAGTATAAAATCAATTCATCAATTGGGATATATGTGAAAAACAGAAGCTTCACTGCGTATTCAGGAGGAACAGAATTTACACAGTTAATTTTAGTTGGCAATGCCGATTTTCAAGATCAGAAAGTAAGTAGCGGCAATCTTAATTTTTTAAGCGCATCATTAGTTTCAGGCGGTATTACTCTAAAATCTATGAAGGATAAAAAGGTTAACGCAAAATTGGGGATTGGGTTAAACGTAATTACAAAATATAGGCAAATCAATGCATCAATCATGTCGCTTTATACGGCAAATAATGGTGAATTTGTGGAAGCAGATCTTAACAACTTTTCTTCATCAGTAGGAGGCAAAGGAATGAATGGAGTTGGTTTAGATATCAACTATAGTAT
>DGBH01000003.1:0-270 GCA_002384205.1 Bacteroidetes bacterium UBA4009 | reverse complement strand
TTTAAGAAGAGCGAAAAAATGACATTTAGCTTTAAAGTTGCGGATTTAAATGCAAACTACTTATTCCATCAATACGCAACTCACTTGGATACAACTGTTACTTTTTCAGGGTATAAATACCAGTTTGGAAACAAGGAAACTTCTCTTCCTGAATTTATAGACACCTCCTATACGACATTTATAGACCGAGGTGTTAAAAGTAAAAAGGGGCTTAGTTTGCCCTCTAAAATCAGCGTAAGTTGTGTTTATTCGGTTAGTGAAAATTCAAAA
>DGBH01000174.1:862-3189 GCA_002384205.1 Bacteroidetes bacterium UBA4009 | reverse complement strand
TGAAGTAAGACCTTTTGCATCTATAGATATCGTATGATTACCTGCACCTAGCAATCCAAGATTACCTTGATTTACTACATTACCTAATATATCTGTAACGGTAAGACTTAACGCCCCACCTTCTCTTAAGTAAATAATAACATCAGAAGTCTCTGTGAAAGGATTTGGTTGATTTTGACTTACTACGAACACCTCTGCTTTCTTAGATGTATTTGGTGCACTAGCTGTATTTTGACCAATAACGTCATTCAATATATCTGAAATAGGAATTGCCGCATACATCATTTTATTTTCTTCTGCTGGGTGAGTACCTGCACTTATAGAGTGATTCTGTAAGTTTGTTCCAGGAGTTAAATCTTGTTGCCAAATAAGGTGTAGGTAGTCATTCGATGCTTTTGCTACACATGGAAAATTATCTTCTAATTGACGTGCTTGCGTAATGTTTTGAGGGCCTTCCCAAGTTGCACCGCCATCCTTAGAGTATGATACTAATATATCTCTAAAGTTTGCATTCAAGAAATGTAAGTCAAGTTCAGTAGGTGCAGAGTATACTACGAATAAATTACCATTCGCATCCACACTGGCAGAAGGCATAGTTACTAAAGAAGTTGAACCTGTTCTTGTTGCTGAACTTAAGGTGCCGGTTAAATTGCTATTCGCATCAAGTGAGCTAAAACTTTCAGAAGAAATAGTTAATGCTCCATCACCATCAAAATCAATCATACCACCGCAAATTGCAGGTGCAGCATCTCCTTCAGCCCAATGCATCATAGCAGTTTGAGCTGGGAAAAAGAAAAATGTAGAATCGCCAGCATCGGAGATACCACCTACTATTCTACCACGACCATAAAATGCATGTACTTTACCTGAAGCATCCACCATAACATCAAGTGAACCGTCGTTGGTAAAAACAGTATCTCCAGAAATTATCATTTCTGCATCTCTTCTTAAACCTTTATATGGCATGTTATCCACGTCAGTGTAATTCCAAGTTTGACCATTATCTTCTGATTTCCATAAAGACACTGGATCACCAAGACCACCAATCAATATTGCTATTACATTTCCTCTAGCGTCGATAGCATAGCTATCTCCACCACCGTTAACATATAAAGTACTATCGTAACCAGGCAATAAAATATGAGACACTTCTATAGAACCGTCTGCTTGGTTTATTCTACTGTATGAAGTTGGGCTAGATACTCCATTTCTAACAACTACTGGCACATTGCCTGCAACGCTTGACCAATAGTTAGATATTACATGTATTTTACCATTGGTAGCAACACTTCTTCCCCAAATAGGAACTCTGTCAACGTTAAGTTCAGAAACATCATCTAGAATAGCGGCACCTGTAGTAAACGCAGTACTTCCTTTAGATGAATTTTTTGAAAATAGAAATCCTCCTGTATTTGATTCGTGCGATAAAACACCTTCTGTACCATCGTCGAGCAGCATTATGTTTGGCCATCCAGATCTACCATTACTTTCTAATTTTTGACCTCTACTTGGTAAAAAGTTTGTTCCATCAGAATAATTATACCCAGAACCTCTATCTGGATATCCAGAGGTAACGTTAGGGCTTGTAGTCCACACTGCAGAAACACTTCCATCTGCATTTAACATTACTCTTCTTCCTGGACTTGAGTTAGTTTGTAAATCATAATAGGTAGTTCCTATCTCTATGAAGTTATAGTTGACGGTTTTTTTATTTTTAGGAGCATCGATACTTTTAGCACTAATAGGCCCTATTGGTCCTTGTGCATCAATTGCTTTAGTAGGCATCACAGCTTTAGAAGCCTCAGGATTATTAACTTTAAAATCCTTAATAGATTGACCAAAAAGCCAAAATGGTGATGATAATAAGAGGGTAAGTACTGTTTTTTTCATTTGTTTGTTATTATTTAAGGCCGTGAAAATAAATAAATCTTTATATAAGATACACATAGTAGTGCAATTATTAACTAAAGACTTAAAATTTTAAGAATAGTTTCTTCAAATATACCTGCATCATCTCCCGTATTTTCCTTGATTCCCTTGATCTTTAAATCGCAGTCATTTATGGCTTCTATTACTTTCACTATTTTTTTGCCGCTATAATTAGCTGCTGCTTGCCTAAACTCTCCGATAGCAAAAAAAGGAATTCCAATGGCACTCATAATTTCTTTTTCAGTACTTCTCGACATACTTTGCACAATAGCCACTTTTCTAAAGTAGTTAAAGAGTGCCCCATTCATCATAACCACTGGATTGTTTTTTATATTGGCGGTAAAATAATTAAGTATTTCTATTGTCTTTGCCTTTTGCTTTTGCGCAAGGGCTTTTTG
>DGBH01000174.1:0-687 GCA_002384205.1 Bacteroidetes bacterium UBA4009 | reverse complement strand
TCTCTTATTTTGCTACCTTTTTCAATATTACTGAAGACTTTATCTAACTCTTTAACGATTACTGAGAATTTAGCGCCGCTGTTTTCAACTAATAATTGTAAGGGTTTTGGCTCTATATCATAGCCTTGTCCTTTCACATAGGTATTGATAACCTTAACTATTTCACTTTCAGAAATAGGATCTGCCGTAAAAATAGCAGCTGATTTTTTAAAACTAGTTCCTGGCTTACGATTCATCGCAATGGTTTTGCCTGGATGATACCAAACCAATACTGTGGTTGGTGCAGGATTCTCTAGATAAGCAACTATATGATCTGGAGTTGTACAATATTGAGCTTCCTTGTAAACTATTAGTTGACGCTCTGCCATCATGGGAAATCGTCTACAGACATTTATTATATCGTTTACCGAGGTCTCCTTGCCATAAAAAAGATGATGATTAAAACTCGCTGTGCTTTCATCTAGGACCACCGACTCTATTTTATCCAGCAGCATTTCCAAGAAATAATACTCTTCTCCATGCAACAGATACACGGGGGCTATCTGTTTTTGGTCTAATTGCTGCATTAAACTTGTAAAATCGTTGTTTGTACTAGTACCTTTGGCCACCTGATAAATTAAGTAGTGCAATTAAAGTTCGATAATTTTAACTTTCAAGTAAAATCTGAAAATAATAAAAACTTCATCT
>DGBH01000075.1 GCA_002384205.1 Bacteroidetes bacterium UBA4009 | reverse complement strand
GCACCCACTTTAGCTGATATCCAAGTATTTCCATTCTTATCAAAATGAAAATCTCCTGCTGGTTGATCTATACTGGGATGATTCGTATGGTCAAAAGTGGTCCATTCTCCATCAGTATCCACTTTTTGTATTTTTGAATTTCCACTCCAATCATAAGATGCAATCCACAAGTTATCATTAGCATCAATACCAAGGCCAGAAGTTACCTCTAAATCAGATAGTGGTGAATTAGTTGGTGTGAACTCTGAAACATTACCATTCTCAACAATATAAATACGTTTCGAAGCTAACACATAGATTTTTCCTAGTGAATTTGTAGCCAACTTACTCTGAAAACCAAGCACTAATTCATTCGATGACCATTTTTTGCCATCGTAATGATGAAGCCCTTCGTATGAAGTTAGCCATATATCATCATCTGCTAGAAAAAGAATGTCATATATCCCATTTATCCGGGTGAGACTATCTGGCAATTCAAGAGAGGACCAATTGCCTTTAGGATCAACTACGGCAATAGATCCGGTTGATGTTCTTCCCATTCTGAAAAACAGTTTTCCATTACGGCCCTTGTGAATTCCCTTAATATTGTTAGCCTCTATGGTGTTGTTTGAGGAAATACTTGTTGATCGAATAGTACCTTTATCACTTACAGACAAATAGATATTGTTACAAAACCAACGTTGGTTCTGAGTGTCTATGTAGTAATATGAGTCTTCATTAACTATAATATCATCCATTGCTAAAGTTTGTATATCGGTGTAGGTATTCCAAGTACTGTTGTTTAATTGAAAAATCATACCTTTCACACACAAGTAAACATTGCTGTCTTTATCTTCTACAAACTGCATACGATCAGCTCCACTGCCGTGATTGTAAACTTCCCAATTAGTTCCATCATACCGAGCAGTTTTAGTCAAGTCTCCTCCGAAAAACAAATCCCCTGACTTGCTAAAAAACAGTTCGGCATTACGGTAACCTTGGAGTGAATCGTCTTTTGAAATGTGAGACCAAGAATTGTTTTCGAATTTATGTACACCGACTTGGGTACCTGCAAAGACATCTCCTTTGCTATCGATTTCAATATCCCACACTTTAAAAAAGAATTCTCCAAGCTCAGTCTTACCATACTTCGACCAATTCTGGCCTTTTTTGTGAAAAATACCTTCTGAAGAGCCGATCCATAAATCGCCATTGGAAGCTACTTCTACATCAAAAAATTGTAGTGTATTTACATTGGTTGTTAAAGCTGCAGGGATTACCACATCGTTTACATCTGAACCATCAAATTTTCCGATAGTTTGGTCCGTGCTCAAATAAATATCGCCATTTGGTGCCTCAGTTATAGAGCTGATGCGATTATTCGCAAGTTTAGAATTTCGGTTAGTGAAAGTAGTTTTTTCAAGCGTAGTTTTATTCATAACAACGAGACCATAATCTGTTGCCATTATCAATTCACTGCCATTGTCAACCAGATCATTAATTTTTTGAGGGCTTTGGTGGGGAACCCATTCTTGAGCGTTAGCAGCATAAGAAAAATTTAGTGCTGTTATTAAGAAGAGTGATTTGAAAATATTCATGGTTGTTACTTTTAAGTGATTTTTAAACTATCGGTGTTATTCAAGTTGTATTAAGATTCAAGATTAATGCATTATTGAAAAACATCCTTCACGTCCAGGGGTGAAAGCTGTAATGGTTACACTAATATGTTAATTCTAAACAGCTATACTACAGAATTAGAAATCCTAATTGCTTCTAGCAGTAGGGTTATTTTTTTGTACTTTGATTCCTTTATTTCGAAGTATTCATACATCCTCCGCAAGGATGAACCGATTCCGTCGATACTCTTGTCTGCCTTTTCGGATATTTCTTTATTGGAAATTGCAGGGTCATCGAGCAGTATATTTAAGACTTTCCAATCCGTTTCATTTAATTTTCTATCCAGTCTGGTTTCTAATTTCTTTCTAGATAATTCAAACTTATGGTAATCAACGAGTAATTCTTTATTTGCAATTCTCTTAAGCTTTTCTATTTCATCTAATAGTAAATCTCGTTTTGCTTTATTTTTCTTGATTCGAAAACGGTAGTAGAAAAATAAAATTAGGATAATTATTGCACCAATCAGAACAAGAGAATAAACTAATTTAAGTTGTCTCAATTTTAATTGAGCTTCACGTTTTTCTGCCTCTAATCGATTATCAAATAGCTTAGCGTTGTAATCGGCTCGTAGCGCTTCTCTAACAATTGCAGTCTTATTCCCCTCTATTATAACACTATCTGCATACAGCAAATATTGCTCATTCATTTCCAGTGCTAACTCGTATTTACCCTGTTTTTTGTAGCATTCATACAAGAGTTTATACAAAGAAGATTTTTGAGATTTGTCATTCCCATTCAGGATTGGCTTCTTTACATCTCCTGCAATACGAAAAGCATGTTCGAAATCTGAATCTAAAATTAGGTTGGCTTTAAGAAGTTTAGAAGATATTATTTTATCATTATTGCCTATATCAATGAGGATTTTCAGTCCCTCTTCAATCATTATAATAGCACTATCAATGTTTCCGGTACCCTGATGTAATACCGCTAGATGATAAAAATATTCTGGAAGGTAATATAAATCGTTTTTTGCTTTTAAAATCGGGTATGCTTTCTGAAAATGCTCTCTGGCAATTTTAGTGCGTCCAGTTTTAGTATAAATGACAGCCATATTTAACCAAAGAAACCCAGCTTTTTCGTCCGCTCCTTCGTTCGTATAAATACTTAAAGCCTCTTTATAGTTTAGCAAGGCTAAATCATTTAATTCTATGAAGTAGTAAATTCCCGCAATGTTGTTTAGAACATCAGCCACCATTAACTTATTTTTTTGTGCTTTAAATAGGGTTAAAGCTTCTTTATAATAATTTATAGCAGATTGGTAGTCACCTTGGTGTTGAAATAGCGCGCCAATATTGTTTTTTGTAGATGCTATTCCATTGTAATTTTTCAATTCAGTGTAAATTAACAAGACTTCTTGAAGCACACCATTTATACTATCTGATTTATAGCCTTGGATATGAAAAACAAAAGCTTTCTCATTTAGTGCCAGGGCTTCTTCTTTTCGGTTCCCCAATTGTTTGGCCAACTGATAATGAAATTTGGAAAGTTTTAAAGAACTATTTGGGCTGCTTTGCGTATTCTCCAAATAGAAATCCATGATAGCCTTAAAACGAACGGAATCTGCTAGGGATTCATTCTCCCAAACAATTCTTAAAGAACCGACTTTACTTTGAGCATAAGTCACTGATGTGCTCGCCAAGAACAAAAAGATTATTATGAGTTTTACTTTTTTCAAATTGAATTTTTCTGAAGAATTTTTAACGTTTAGATACCCAATACAAACCTCTTATTGTGCATATTTCCGTTATGTACGCAATAGAAAACGGGTGTCGTTGAAACGGTGTATGGTGCAATGATCGCGTGTCATTTTCAAAGTCCAAATCTAACTAAACTAACCTACATTTCCAAAGGACTTTTAGGGTATTGAGCAGCGAATTAGATGCACCCCCCCAACGTAATAGGACCCCCGCTAAATTACGGCATCAACGTGTGAGATTTGCACGTTGAAACTAAGTATCGTTGCTTCAATGATATCGCAAGCAGCATGAAGCTCTGCTTCTGTGATTACTAAGGGAGGCGCAAAACGAATAATATGATCGTGCGTAGGTTTGGCCAGTAAGCCATTGTCTCTTAATTTTAAGCACACATCCATAGCCGTTTTGTTTTCTCCTTTAAACTCAAAGGGAGTAATAACTACGGCATTTAATAAGCCTTTACCTCTATAGGTTTCTAAAATAGGAGAGTTTATGTTTCCCATACGCTCTCTAAAAAGGATGCCTAATTGATAGGCGTTCTCTGCTAGTTTTTCTTCTTTTACAACCTGAAGTGCGGCTATAGCTACTTTATTGGCCAGGGGATTCCCACCAAAGGTGCTTCCGTGTTCTCCTGGTTTTATGCAGAGCATTATTTCATCATTGGCTAATACTGCACTTACGGGCAATACCCCACCACTCAATGCCTTGCCCAGTATTAAAATGTCAGGTTTTACTTCTGGGGTTCCAGAGCAGCTTTTGTCCTCACAGGTACAATTGCCACAGGTAGCGAGCAATCGGCCCGTTCTTGCTATCCCAGTTTGTACTTCGTCTGCTATAAATAGCGCATTGTGTTTTTTGCAAAGTTCCGATGCTTTTTTTAAGTACCCTTCGTCTGGCACCATTACGCCGGCTTCTCCTTGAATAGGTTCTACAATAAATCCTGCAATATTGGGATTTTTGGCTAATGCTTTTGCTAAGGCATCTGCATCGTTATACGGTATTATCTGGATCCCCGGCAAGTAGGGGCCAAACCCTTTGCGGCTATCCGGATCGGTACTCGCAGAGATTATACCCAGGGTTCTGCCATGAAAATTTTCAGTAGCAAACAATATTACCGCTTCATTTTCTGCAGTGCCTTTCTTTTCATACGCCCATTTTCGGCACAGTTTCAGCGCCGTTTCTACGGCTTCTGCTCCAGTATTCATAGGCAATACCTTATCAAAACCAAAGTATTCGGTAATGTATTTCTCATACTCTCCAAGCGAATCATTGTAAAACGCTCTTGAGGTAAGGGTTAGTTTTTGAGCTTGATCGGTAAGCGCTTTTATTATTTTTGGGTGACAATGACCTTGGTTTACAGCGCTATAGGCACTTAAAAAGTCGTAGTAACGCTTTCCGTCAGTATCCCAAACATATACACCTTTGCCACGCTCAAGCACTACCGATAAAGGGTGATAATTATGCGCGCCGTATTTATCTTCTAAACCGATGTAATAGTCCTGTGATTGTGTCATTACAGCAAAACAAGACCTTTTAGTTGTAAATTCAGGTATGAATGCGTAAAAAATCCCATTAGGATATTTCATTTAGGAATAATCTATTTTAATCAGTTGTCGTTTTTTTTAAAACGTCGGGTAATGTCTATATTGCATTCGTTTTGATTAAAATAAGGTTTATAGGTCTACTACTGGGAGTGATACTGTTTAGCTTTTCACATGGCCAGGAGTGGATCCAGCTGGTAAATCAAGATTTTGTATACTACTTCAAACCGGAGAATAGAAAGCTTGTGGCACCTATAGACTCTGTACTGAGCTCGCAATTAAAAAATATACAGCGTACGCTTAATTATCATGCGAGCAATCCTATTGATGTTTTTATAGTAAATAAAGCGGCTGAGATGAAAACGGAAAAAGTCAAGAAGCAACCCGGTAGCGTTTCCCTGCTTTCTGGCCAAATCATAATTAATGTGCATGCGAGTACACAAGATATTGCGTCTCTCTTTCGGAAAGAATGCGCTAAGATACTGGTGGAAGAAATGATGTACGGCGGAACGTTTCAGGATAAAGTAAAAACCAATAATCTTATTAGCTTGCCCGAGTGGCTTATCCCCGGTCTGCAGCATTACCTTGCCTACGATTGGTCTGCCGAAACCGACAATACCATGCGGTACATACATGACCAATATGGCCTTACGAATTTCGATGCTATACCTTCTATATACAACGATGTAAAGGGCGCTAGTTTTTGGAAATTTGTGGCCTATAAATATGGTCCTAATGCTATTCCTTCGGTGTTGTACATGGCGCGTGTTACCCGAAAATTTAATGCATCCGTATATTATTCCTTTCAAGTTTCGGCGAACGAACTTTTTGAAGATTGGCAAGAATTTTATGATTATGGCTATCTCCAAGATCAAAAGAAACCCAACCCGGTAAACGGGGTCATGCTATCGCTACCCCATATTTTGGATGTTTATATAGCGAGTATAGACACCTATTACACGTTAGAAGAAAATTTTTGGGGAATTCACTGGTATGAACATAAGGTGCAAACGGCTTCCAAGCTAAAAATAATGACCTTGTCTTCGGGTATGAAGCCGTTGCCTCGATTTTCAGGTGCGATTTTCAAAGGTGAAAACGGCGTCTGCTTGGTTGTAAATACGGCTAAGCATGCCATGCTTTTTACGCAAACAAAAGCGGGAGTAACAAAACGTAAGTTGGATATTTCGCATGTGAATGGAGTTGGAGGCGGGGATGGTGTCTTCTTAGTGGAATCTCAACTAAGCCAAAGTTATGTTTACTACTTAAAAAACGATCGCACGCCCCGTGTTTTAACCCTAAAAGGATACGTAAATAGTATAGCACGTTGGGATGGGGTTTATTATTATATACGAGAAGAAGGCCAACAAAACTACATCGTATCTTATAGTGATGACAAAGAGCGTGTTCTGCTGGCGTCCAATACAAGAATGCGGCAATTGCTCTATGCCGACGATGCTACATTGCTTTACAATGCCGATGAAAACGGAATTTGGAACGGGAAGATACTGTATACTAACCAAGGTAAAAGTAAAACACTCACCAACTACCGATCAAATATTATCTTTCATCAATATACACCAGAGGTATTTGTAGAGTTTTTAGACAGAGGAATAAATTCTTCACTTTCCATAACCGACCATATTAAGTCTACCGAGTTTTATAGTTACACAGATATTACTCCTGCGTACTTCAGCGATTTAGAAGTACCCATATTAGCCAAGGAAGTACCTAAACATAATTTTAACCAAGATTCACTAGAGTCGTATACGTTTCAAAATGAGGTTTATCCTTCTACCGATTTTACGATTTCCAATTATGACTCATTGGTAGATGCTAAAAGTGCCGCAGCTGAAACATTTTTAACCCCTTCGTTAGCAGTAGACTATTATAGTCCGTCGCTTTTTACCCTTGCGCTAATTAACCAACCCGAAAAAGCAGAGTATTCTATTTTTGAAAACAGTTACCGAACATTATTGCCTAGCCATCTAAATATAAAAGCGGGAATAGCATACACGAATCAATTTAAAACCAAATGTATTCAAGCTTACTATTTGGGTGCGATGCAAGTAGGAGCAAGAGATATTTCACTGAAATACCTTTCCACTAAAAAACTAAAGTACAGTGTAGATGTAATGAGCAGGCAGCGCATAGCGAATGATGAGTTGGGTAAATACCGCTATCTTACTAATATGGGGGAGTTTACCACCTATCACCATGTTCATTTGCACGGCGATGTAATGCAGCATCTTAGATTTTGGCAAGCATTAGAAGTTCCACTAGCGGTAAATACTGAAACCCTTTTTGAAAAACGCAATAGTAATTATCTTGCTGCGTATTCACTTCATTATACATTTAAGAATGAAACCCCTAGAAATGAGTTAGCTGTAGACGTTAAGGTATTGCCTATGCTGGAGTTGTCCCGATCAAAAAAGAGTGTGACCGCACAGATTACATCCAACCATAAGTGGTCCCTAGGCCAATTTACACAATGGATTAATAAATCAGAAGCGGCGACTTCGATAGGTCCTAATCCCGTCGTCTTTCTTCTAGGAGGTAATGCAACCGATTTTTTAAACGTGGATAAGCGACGGGAATTTTCGCCTGATAAATCACCAATCATTTATCAAAATGTTTTCGGAATTAGAGGCTTCCAGAGTAATTATAGAAACGGTACTACCTATGTTATGCATAGTTCTGAAATTCAATTTAAGTTAGCAACGTGGTTAAGGCGCAAGCCAGTAACTTCGGAATTATTTTCCAATCTTTCGACTAATTTTTTCGTAGATATGGGCTTGTCTTTTTACGGTCAGAGTATATATGATCCTGCCAATATTCTAAATACGCGCTATATTGTATCTTCAACAGGTGCCATAACAACAAAGGTTATAGCGTTTAAGAACCCATTTATAATTTCCTCAGGAGTTGGATTTGCTACTCAAATTTATGGGTATAAAGTGAACTTTGCCTATGCGGTTGGCCTTGAAGAACAGGAGGTAAAGTTGGGTGTCTTTCATCTAAGCTTAGGAACTA
>DGBH01000146.1:30725-38354 GCA_002384205.1 Bacteroidetes bacterium UBA4009 | reverse complement strand
AAAGTTTAATAACGGCGCATGACAAATTGGTGATTTGCCGTTGGGAAGGAGTAGCACTTTTAGATAAGCTCTTTAAGCTGGAAGAAAAGAAGGAGCCGTTTATGGAATATGCAATCATAGATTATCAAAACAATTTATGGTTTGGTGGTTTTTATAGGGGGCTAATTAAAAAATGGCCAGACGGAAGGATAGACGGGTTTATACCTCCAGGACCCTATGGCTTGACGACCTATGACATGCAAGGGTATGAGAATACTATGTATGTAACAGCAGGAGGCCACACTAATGCGTATGCTCCCTCTTATGTAAATTACGGTTATTACATATACGAAGACGGACAATGGCTTAATAGAGATCTTAATAACCCAGTAGTGGGTAGTATGATTGATTTTACCAATATTTATATCAATCAAAATAGTGGAGATGTCTATTTAGGTAGTTTTGGAAGCGGATTAGCAAAACTTAAAAACAAGGTACCAGATCAAAAATTTACTTCTGCTAATAGTACGATAAAAGCAGCGGTAGACACAAGAGAAATAGCATTAGGCATGACCCAAGATTCAAAAGGCACTTTGTGGGTAGCCAACTACGAAACAGAGAAACCGCTTTTATCGCTAAAAAAGGACGGTAGCTGGAAGGAATATAATGTTGGTTCCAACAGAATTGGGGAGATGGTAGTCGATGATCAAGATAATATTTGGATGCTTGCACCACGTTCTAGCAGCCTTGGTCTTGTTGTAGTTAAAGAAAATAGTAACGGAGGGGTAGTAGACAGACCTCTCACCACGGGTGCTAAAAACGGCGGCTTGCCCAATAATAATGTTAAAGCCATAGTATTGGATAAAGACGGAGAAATTTGGGTAGGAACAGAAACAGGAATTGGGGTATTTTATCAACCTAGTTTGGTTTTCAATCCACAGCAAAGATTAAATGCGGATGCGCAGCAAATCATTATTGATGATGGAATTGATATTGGATACCTTCTAGAAAAAGAGGTTATCAATGATCTTAAGGTAGATGGCGGGAATAGAAAATGGGCTGCTACAAACAATGGAGTATGGCTTATTGCAGAAGATGGGTCACGTATTTTGAAACATTTTACGGCGAGCAATAGTCCGCTGCCTAGTGATATAGTGAATTGTATTGGCATAGTTCCGAATACAGGTGAAGTGTTTTTTGGAACGACCCAAGGCATAACATCTTATAGAGGAGATGCGACAGAAGCAGGTACTACGCATCAAAATACATTAGTGTTTCCTAATCCTGTTCACTCTACTTATCAGGGGCCAATAACGATTACTGGTTTGCCAGAGGATGCGACAGTAAAAATAGCAGATGTTGCTGGTCGTGTTGTTTATGAACTAATTGCCACCGGCGGCACCGCCGTATGGAACGGGTTAAACTTCGAAGGACAAAAGCCACAAACAGGTATTTACCTTATCTACAGCGCCAATAAGGATGACGAAGAAGCATTAGTGACTAAACTGCTTATCGTGAGGTAATGATTACCAAAACCAAAGCTATTATTTTGCGCAACACCAATTATGGTGAAAGTAGTATTATTAGTAAAATGTATACCCGCGAATTTGGGGTAAGAACCTATATTTTACAAAGCATTCGAAAAGGAAAATCTGCTATTAAACCATCTATGATTCAGCCGCTTAGCTTGGTTGATTTGGATATTTATGAAAAACCTAATAGTAGTATTAACCGAATAAAAGAACTAAAGAATACACCACTATTATTGAATATTCAAGAAAGTGTTCCCAAAAAAACGATTGCTCTCTTTTTACTTGAATTACTCAATCAATGCATTGTAGAGGAGCAGTACGAAGAAGAATTGTTTGACTTCATCGCAGCACAGATTATTTTTTTAGAGCGTGAGCCACTCAACGCATTATTTCCAATTCACTTCATGCTTAAACTTACCTATTATTTGGGTGTGGAACCGCAAGGAGAATTTTTGATGGGCACTCCATACCTAAGTCTTGAGGAAGGTATATTTGTAGCACAAAGTGGCGTGAGTACAATTTCTAAAGAGACTTCTGAGTTAATCTCATTAATAACTAATAGTAGCAATTGGTCCTCTTTGGCGATAACCCAAGCTGCACGCAAAGAGGGATTAAACGAACTGATAAGGTATTATCAGTATCATATTACAAAAAACAAAAAAATGAAATCTGTTGAAATTCTTTCAGAACTTCTGCGATGATAAAATGAATAAGGAACATAGTTTGAATATCTTTGTACTATGAAAAAAATGTTGTTTTTTCTATGTTTGAGCAGTATTTTTTTTAGTGCAAACGCACAGAAAAAAAGTGCTGATTCTGGCGTGATTTTACGAAAAATGGTCATGGATGGAGATACTTTCTATGTGTATACATTTGACGAATTCATTCTAAAAGAGTTTGACAATAAGGAGCAAAAAGATGAGTATCTCCGCCTCGTCAGAAATGTGAAAAAAGTAATGCCTTATGCTAAGTTGGCAGCATTTAGACTCCAAATGATGGAGGATAATTTAAATCAACTTACTTCTGCTAAGGCAAAAAAGAAGTACATTAAGGCAACAGAAGATGCCATAAAAGATGAATTCCTCTCTCATCTAAAAAACTTAAGTCTTAAACAAGGGAAACTGCTGATTAAACTTATTCATAGAGAAACGGGGAATACTTCCTATGAAATACTGAAAAAATATAGGGGGAGTGCGAGTACCATGTTCTACGGACTTTGGGCTAAATTTTATAACGCAGATATAGACACTAAATTTGACCCCATTGAGGATTATCAAATAGAGTATATAATTAAAAATGCAAAACTAGAGTAAGGCTTAAGCCATATTAAATATGAAAATAGACGTATTAGCATTCGGAGCGCATCCAGATGATGTAGAATTAAGTTGCTCTGGCACCTTATTAAAGCTAAAGGCTCAAGGTAAAAAAATAGGTATTATTGATTTGACTAAAGGGGAAATGGGTACACGTGGTACAGACCTTACCCGTAAACAAGAAGCTGCTGACGCTTCATCCATACTTGAGTTGGATGTACGTGAAAATTTGGATCTAGGTGACGGCTCTTTTGAAATTAATCAAGAGAATAGATTAGCCGTAATTAGAGCTATACGAAAGTATCAACCTACCATTGTTTTAGCCAACTCATTCCATGACAGGCATACGGATCATGCAAGAGGGGCGCAGCTGGTAAAAGAGGCTTGTTTTTTAGCTGGCTTAAAAAAAATAATCACAGAAGATGAAAATGGAGAACAAGAGAATTGGAGACCTAAATACGTATTCCATTATATTCAATACTACCATGTAACTCCACATTTTGTAGTAGATGTTACGCCTTTCCAGGAGAAAAAGAATGGAAGTATACGTGCATACAAAACCCAATTTTTTAATCCGGAGTCTCAAGAACAAGAGACGCTGATTAGTTCTGAAAAATTTTTAAAGTTTGTGGAAGCACGAGGCAGAGAAATGGGAGCCGCTATTGAGGTTGAATTTGGAGAAGGATTTACTTCAGATAGCCCTTTGACTTACGATCTTTTTAACCTTTTATAGGTTTTAATCAATAGCTTAAGCCAGGGGGTGCACCAATTGGTTTCATAAAACGGCTCGTCAAAACTGCCAAATGACATATAATATTCCTTTACACTAGGGATCATAGACCCTTCAAAATCTAGAATGTAATTCTGATTTTGGTATGTAGAAATCACCGCATTAATACCGAATGACAATGCATTT
Source organism: Bacteroidetes bacterium UBA4009 (assembly GCA_002384205.1). GTDB lineage: Bacteria > Bacteroidota > Bacteroidia > NS11-12g > UBA9320 > UBA9320. Next base: position 34,614 of record DGBH01000146.1, on the reverse strand, counting down.
AGTCTTCTGCCTTCCTCATTAGGAGCGCCTAATATATAGTGAAGCCTTTTGTTGTATTTTGCAAATAATAATGTCGCTACTGTTTGCCCATGGCTTAAAACAATACAATTAAGAAACATTTCAGGCCTTTTGTTAACCAGCCTAATCAAACGGGTATAGTCCTCACTATCTAGTTGCATATTAAGATGGCCATATGCTTTTTTATAGAAGTCTGCTGTTTCCTCCACTCGATTTAGGTCCTTGATTAAGACAAGGGAATCGGCTTTTAAAATATTCTTTCTTAAACTTTTAGAGTAGTTACTTTGATTCTTTTCCAGCGTTGTAATGGGAAGTGTCAAATTAATACGAGGCGCGGACATATTGCCAAAGAGAATATTGCTGTTAAAGTGTACGTAATCGAACTTTGATTGTATTAAAATCCAAAGTTGAGCTATAAGTGCAGGGGTAAGTGTAGCTCCTATCCAATTGGATTTTTGGATAAATGAAGGCTGATATAGTTTTAGGTATCCTACCTTTTTTATTCGAGGTAAAGCGATTGCGCCAGAATAATTATCTAAAATTATGGCATCCCACACACAAAATGCATTTAAGTAATCATAATTATGAAAAATTAAGGAGTGATTGCTTGATGAAACCAAGGCATTCCACTTATGCTTATCCACATTTTTATTTTCTATGTATGTAAGATCGTACATTAAGCTATAGCTGGGTATTGATTCATATTGTAGCGTGCTAAAGTAGGTTAATTGGACAATATGTAATGTGCGTTACTTTGATTAAAATGTATCTTGAAAAATATTATTCCTTTTTTTTCAAATTAGGTCTTGCAAACTTATAGATTAATACTACTTTTGCAGACCTTTTTAGAAATTGGATAGAAACATATGCCTACAATACAACAACTAGTACGTAAGGGGAGAAAGGAACTCACCAAAAAAAGCAAATCAAGAGCATTAGACTCTTGCCCTCAGAGAAGAGGTGTCTGCACAAGAGTTTATACAACTACTCCTAAGAAACCAAACTCAGCTATGAGAAAAGTAGCAAGGGTTAGACTTACCAATGGAAATGAAGTGAATGCTTATATTCCGGGAGAAGGTCACAACCTACAAGAGCATAGTATAGTTTTAGTTAGAGGAGGCAGAGTGAAAGATCTTCCAGGTGTACGTTATCATATAGTGCGTGGCGCTTTAGATACTGCAGGTGTAGAAGGAAGAACACAAAGAAGAAGTAAATACGGAGCTAAACGTCCCAAAGCAGCTAAGAAATAATGAGAAAGTCGAGAGCTAAAAAAAGAGAAGTAAGTCCAGATCCTAGATTTAACGATCAGCTGGTTTCTAAGTTCATCAATAACATGATGCTACAAGGGAAAAAAGAAACTGCTCGTAAAATATTTTACGAAGCAATTGATCTAGTTGATGCTAAAATCGAAGAGGAAGCAGGAATTGAAACTTGGAAAAAAGCGTTGAATAATGTAATGCCGTCAGTAATGGTGAAAAGCCGTAGAGTAGGTGGTGCTACTTACCAAATACCGATGGAAATCAAGCCGGATCTTAAAGTTTCTTTAGGAATAAAATGGATGATAAACTTTGCTCGTAAAAGAAACGAGAAATCTATGGCTAATAAATTAGCTGGTGAAATAATAGCGGCTTCTAAGGGCGAGGGTGCTTCTGTAAAAAGAAAAGAAGATACACACAAGATGGCAGATGCGAATAAAGCATTCTCTCACTTCAGAGTATAAGTAAGATGGCTAAAAGAGATTTATTATACACCAGAAACATAGGTATAGCTGCTCACATCGACGCAGGTAAAACTACTACCACTGAGCGTATTCTTTACTATGGTGGTGTAAGCCACAAAATAGGAGAGGTGCACGATGGTGCTGCTACTATGGATTGGATGGAGCAAGAGCAAGAGAGAGGTATTACAATCACTTCTGCTGCGACTACTCTTAAGTGGAATTATAGAGAGCAAGAATATCACGTAAATATTATTGACACCCCAGGTCACGTTGACTTTACGGTTGAGGTTAATAGATCATTACGTGTATTAGATGGTCTTGTATTCTTGTTTAGTGCAGTTGATGGTGTTGAGCCACAATCTGAGACTAACTGGAGACTTGCCAATAATTATAACGTTCCTAGAATTGGATTCGTTAATAAAATGGACCGTCAAGGTGCAGACTTCTTAAAAGTTTGTAGCCAAGTTAGAGAAATGTTAGGCAGCCAGGCTTTACCACTTCAATTAAACATTGGTGCTGAGGATGGTTTTGTTGGAGTTGTTGATTTGATTAACTTTAGAGGAATTACTTGGAATGAAGAAGACCAAGGCATGACCTTTCAAGAAATTGAAATTCCTGCGGATATTGTTGATGAAGCAAGACAACTAAGAGAAGAACTTCTTGAAGCTGTTGCTGAATTTGATGAGACGCTTATGGAAAAGTATTTCGAAGATTCAGAATCGCTAACAGAAAGAGAAATATTAACTGCATTGAGATCTGCTACTATCGCTGGGAAAGTTGTGCCAATGATGTGTGGTTCTGCATTTAAAAATAAAGGTGTGCAAGCGATGCTTGACATGGTTATGGAAATTCTTCCATCTCCTATGGATGTAGAAGCAATAGAAGGTATTAATCCTAAAACGGATGAGCCTACTTATAGAAAACCAAGTGCGGATGAGCCATTCGCTGCTTTAGCATTTAAAATTGCTACAGATCCTTTCGTGGGAAGACTTTGTTTTACAAGAGCATACAGTGGTGTATTAGAATCAGGTTCTTATGTGTTAAACACAAGAACAGATAAGAAAGAGCGTATTTCACGTATCTTTCAAATGCACGCAAACAAACAAAACCAAATAGAGCGATTACAAGCAGGTGATATTGCTGCTCTTATTGGGTTTAAAGATATTAGAACAGGAGATACGCTTTGTGCTGAAAATGCACCTATCGTATTAGAATCTATGGATTTCCCAGATCCAGTTATCGGCGTTGCAATTGAGCCTAAAACTCAAGGTGACATGGATAGATTAGGTATGGGTCTTGGTAAACTTGCTGAAGAGGATCCTACATTTGTTGTAAAGACTGATATAGAAACAGGTCAAACGGTCATTTCTGGTATGGGAGAGCTGCACTTAGAAATTATAGTCGACCGTCTTAGACGTGAGTTTAAGGTGGAAGTAAATCAAGGAGCTCCTCAAGTAGCATATAAGGAAACTATCACCAAAACAGTTACACATAGAGAGACGTATAAAAAACAATCTGGTGGACGTGGTAAATTCGCAGATATTCAGGTTGAAATAGGTCCTGGAGATGAAGGAAAAGAAGGCTTAGAATTTGTAAATCAGATTGTTGGGGGTTCTATTCCTAGAGAGTTTATTCCGGCGGTAGAGAAAGGCTTTAAAGAGGCTATGAAAAATGGTGCTCTTGCTGGATACGAAGTGCAGAACTTAAAAGTACGTCTATTTGACGGTTCTTTTCACGCTGTCGATTCAGATTCATTGTCTTTTGAAACGGCAGCTAAGTTTGCTTTTAGAGAAGCATCTAAGATTGCTGGCCCAGTTATACTTGAGCCAATCATGAAACTTGAAGTAATCACTCCAGAAGAAAACATGGGTGATGTTATTGGTGACCTTAACAGAAGAAGAGGTCAAATGCAAGGAATGAGTGAAAAAGGAGGTGCGCAAGTAGTAAAAGCATTGGTTCCATTATCTATGATGTTTGGATACGTTACGGATTTGAGAACTATTACATCAGGTAGAGCAACTTCTACAATGGAATTTAATAACTATGATATAGTTCCGGCAGGAATGTCAGCGGATATCATAGCTAAAGTAAAAGGAACACCTAAAGCATAATATAAATGGTTAATCAAAAAATAAGAATTAAGCTTAAGTC
>DGBH01000146.1:25611-30593 GCA_002384205.1 Bacteroidetes bacterium UBA4009 | reverse complement strand
TGGTGCAATTGTAAGTGGTCCAATTCCATTGCCTACGCATAAGAAAATATTTACAGTACTAAAATCTCCTCACGTTAACAAGAAAGCTAGAGAACAATTTAAATTATGTTCTTATAAAAGATTAATGGATATCTATAGCTCAAGTGCAAAAACGGTAGATGCGCTTATGAAGTTAGAGTTGCCAAGTGGTGTAGACGTAGAAATTAAAGTTTAAGGACATGTTAAGTGTTATAGGAAAAAAAGTGGGCATGACTGCCATATTTACCGAAAACGGTAAAAAAGAAGCTTGTACTGTAGTGTCTTGTGAGCCTAACTTTATCACGCAGATTAAATCTGAAGATAAAGATGGTTACAGCTCTGTACAAATCGCTTCTATTGAGAAGAAAGAGAAGAGTTCAAATAAGCCTGAAATGGGTCACTTCGCGAAAGCAAATACTACTCCAAAGAGAGTTGTGTTAGAAGTGAGAGATTTTGATGGCGAAGCATTAGTAGGGAGTTCTTACGGTGTGGAGGTATTTGAAGAAGGTGAGTTTGTTGATGTAGTAGGTACTACCAAAGGAAAAGGATTTCAGGGTGTTGTTAAACGCCATGGTTTCTCTGGTGTAGGTGAAGCTACTCACGGTCAACATAACAGACTTAGAGCTCCAGGATCATTAGGTGCGGGGTCTACTCCATCTCGTGTATTTAAAGGGACTCGTATGGCTGGTCAAATGGGTAACGTGAGAGTAAAAATACAAAATTTAAAAGTGCTTAAAGTGGATACTGAAAACAATTTAGTTGTTATAGGTGGTGCACTTCCTGGTCATAAAGGTTCTTACGTAGTTATAGAGAAGTAAAATGAAAGTAAAGGTAATAAATACATCTGGTGTCGAGACAGGCAAAGAAGTAACACTTCCACAAGATATATTTGGTGTTGAACCAAATGATCACGCAATATACCTAGATGTAAAGCAATTTTTGGCTAATCAGAGACATGGTACGCATTCATCTACTGAAAAAGGTGACGTGAAAGGATCTACTCGAAAAATTAAAAAGCAAAAGGGTACAGGTACTGCTAGAGCAGGTAGTATTAAATCTGGTGTTTTCGTTGGGGGTGGTCGTATGCACGGTCCAAGACCTAGAGATTACAGCTTTAAATTGAATAAGAAATTAAAGTTAGTAGCTAGAGCATCTGCTCTTTCTTACAAAGCTAAAGATAATGAGATTGTAGTTCTTGATGCTATCGAAATGGCAGCAGCTAAGACCAAAGGATATACTGAGTTCCTGACCAATCTTAAGTTAAATGATAAAAAGACATTATTATTATTACCAGAGTATAATAGCAATGTTTATTTATCAGCACGAAATATTCCTAATGCGGTTGTTATGAAGGCTGATGATGTTAATACATACAACATTTTACATGCGAATAAAATAATAATGGTAGAGGGTTCAATTGATAAATTAATAGCGACATTTAATTAAAATGGCAGTACTAGTAAAACCATTGATAACCGAGAAAATGTCTTTGTTAGCAGAAAGCAAAGGACATTATGGATTTAGAGTAGCACTTACAGCTACTAAACCAGAGATTAAATCGGAGATAGAAAAAATGTACAACGTAGAAGTGACCAGTATTAGGACTCTAGTTGTTGCAGGTAAAAGAAAAACAAGATTCACTAAATCTGGGGTGTCTAACGGTAAAACATCTAACTATAAAAAAGCTATTGTTAGCTTGGCAGATGGTCAGAGTATAGATTTTTACGAAAATATTTAAACTGAGAAATGGGAATTAAGAGAATAAATCCAGTTACTCCAGGACAGCGATTCAAATTAGCTGTTACTTTTGAGGCATTAACTGCAAGTAAGCCAGAAAAAAGCTTACTAGCTCCGCTTAAAAAATCAGGTGGAAGAAATGACACTGGTAAAATGACGATGAGAAATCGTGGTGGAGGGCACAAAAGACGTTATCGTATAATCGATTTTAAAAGAAATAGACACGAGACTGCTGAAGTTTTGACCATTGAGTATGATCCAAATAGAACTGCTTTCATATCTTTGGTTCAATATACAGATGGTGAGAAAAGATATATTATCGCACCAAAAGGTTTAAAGGTAGGTCAAAATATTTCTAGTGGTGCTGGTTCTACTCCAGATACAGGAAATGCTATGTTTCTTAAGGATATTCCTCTAGGAACTACTATTCACAATATTGAAATGCAACCAGGTAAGGGTGCTGAAATATGCAGAAGTGCTGGAACTAGTGCTACATTAGTAGCTAGAGATGGTAAATATGCAGTAATAAAATTGCCTTCAGGTGAAAGCAGAATGATATTAATTACTTGTTTAGCGACAATAGGTGAGGTTTCTAATGGAGATCATCAACTAGAAGTTTCTGGTAAAGCAGGTAGAAGCAGATGGTTAGGTAGAAGACCTAGAACTCGTCCTGCTGCGATGAATCCTGTAGATCACCCTCAGGGTGGTGGCGAGGGTCGTTCAAAAGGTGGACAGGCCAGAAGTAGAAAAGGTATTATGTCTAAAGGTTTAAAAACAAGAAGTAAAAAGAAATCATCTTCTAGATTAATTTTAGAGAAGAAAAAGAAATAAGATATGGCTAGATCATTAAAAAAAGGACCATTTGTTCACTATAAGCTTCAAAGAAAAGTGGACGTAATGAATGAAGGCGATAAGAAGACGGTAATAAAAACATGGAGCCGTGGTTCACTTATCACCCCAGATTTTGTAGGTCATACATTTGCCGTACATAATGGTAATAAGTTTATCCCAGTGTATGTTACAGAAAATATGGTAGGACACAAATTAGGAGAATTTGCACCAACCAGAACATTTAAAGGTCATACAGCTAAGAAATAAAGATGGAAGCAATAGCAAAGTTAAATAATTGCCCTATGTCTCCTCGCAAGATGAGATTAGTAGTGGACCAAATTAGAGGTCAAAGAGTAGAAGTAGCTCTTAACGTCTTAAAGTACAGTCAAAAAAGAATCTATGCAGAGAAAGTAGAAAAACTACTTAAATCTGCCATAGCAAACTGGCAAGAGGTTAACGATCTACGTGTTGATGAAGAAACAGGTCTGATCGTGAAAGAAGTTTTTGTAGATGGAGGTAGAATGCTTAAAAGAGTTCAACCTGCTCCACAAGGAAGAGCGCACCGTGTAAGAAAAAGATCTAATCACATCACTCTTAAAGTGGATACTGTGGCTAGTAACGTAGAATCAGAAGAACCAAAGTCAGAATAATATAGAATGGGACAAAAAGTAAATCCAATAGGACTTAGATTAGGTATCGTTAGAGGCTGGGAAAGCAACTGGTACGGTGGTAAAGAGTTTGGAGAAAAACTGGCGGAAGACAATAAAATACGTAAGTATTTGAATGCTAGAATGCCTAGGGCAGGTATATCTAAGATTCTTATCGAACGTATGTTGAAAAGAGTTATCATAACCGTGCACACATCTAGACCAGGTATTGTAATCGGGAAAGGTGGTTCTGAGGTTGATAAACTAAAAGAAGAAATAAAAAAGCTTACTAAAAAAGATGTTCAAATAAACATCTTCGAAGTAAAAAGACCTGAGATGGACGCTATGCTAGTAGGTCAGTCTATTGCTCAGCAAATAGAAGGTAGAGTTAATTTTAAAAGAGCTATTAAAATGGCAATTGGGTCTACCATGAGAATGGGTGCTCAAGGAATCAAAGTAATGGTCTCTGGAAGATTAAATGGTGCAGAGATGGCACGTACACAGCAATTTAAAGAAGGAAGAATTCCTTTGCATACATTTAGAGCTGATATTGATTACGCATTATCTGAAGCACTTACCGTTTATGGTAAAATAGGAGTTAAGGTTTGGATATTCAAAGAAGAAGTTTTTGGTAAGAGAGATCTATCTGTAAACATGGGAATGGGAGAGCCGAAACAGCGTGAAGCAAGAAGACCAGGCGGTAGAGATGATAGAAGACCAGGCGGCAGAGACGATAGAAGAGATAGAGGAAATAGAGACGGAAGAAGAACACCAAACAATAAATAAGAGTTATGTTATCTCCAAAGAGAATTAAATATAGAAAACGTCAGAAAGGTAGAGTAAAAGGCCTTGCAGGTAGAGGACATCGTATTGAATTTGGTGATTTCGGATTGAAATCATTAGAGCCATCTTGGATTACTTCTAGACAAATAGAAGCAGCAAGGATTGCACTTAACCGTTACATGAAAAGAGAAGGTAAAGTATGGATTCGAATATTTCCAGATAAGCCCATCACGAAAAAGCCAGCAGAGGTTAGGATGGGTAAAGGTAAAGGATCGCCAGAGTATTGGGTGGCTTGTATCAAACCAGGAACTATCATTTTTGAAGTAGACGGAGTAAGTGAAAATGTAGCTAAAGAGGCGATGAGACTTGCGGGTCAAAAGCTTCCTGTAGTTACCAAGTTTGTAGTTAGACCAGATTATAGTGCTTAATTTTATGCAGTATCAAGATATAAAAAAAATGACTGAGAAGGAGCTTCACCTTAACCTTAAGGATGAAAGAGCTCAACTTCAAAAAATGAAGTTTAGTCACGCCGTTTCACCAATCGAAAACCCTCATAAGATTAGAGTAGTTAGAAAAACTATTGCAAAATATCTTACAGAGATTAATAGTCGTAGACACGAAAATACAGTAGCTTAAGTGATGGAAAGAAATAGCAGAAAAGAAATAATAGGTGTGGTTAAGAGCAACAAGATGGAAAAGACCATTACTGTAGCTGTTGAAACTAAAATGAAGCACCCTAAGTATAAAAAGTTCGTAAAGTCAACTGCGAAGTTTAAGGCTCATGATGAGAAAAACGAGTGTAATGAAAATGACGTCGTTAGAATCATGGAGACTAGGCCTTTGAGTAAAGACAAACGTTGGAGATTGGTTGAAATTATAGAAAGAGCTAAATAAGATGATACAACAAGAGTCAAGATTAAGAGTAGCAGATAACAGTGGAGCTAAAGAAGTACTTTGTATTAGAGT
>DGBH01000146.1:0-25390 GCA_002384205.1 Bacteroidetes bacterium UBA4009 | reverse complement strand
CTAGGTGGTACCAAAAGAAGATATGCTTCTGTAGGAGATAAGATAGTAGTTACGGTAAAGTCTGCTATCCCTTCTGGAAATATGAAAAAAGGTACAGTATCGAAAGCCGTTGTAGTTAGAACTAGAAAGGAATTTAGACGTGCAGATGGTTCGTATATAAGGTTTGATGACAACTCATGTGTGCTATTAAATGCCGCGGATGAGCCAAGAGCCACACGTATTTTTGGCCCTGTGGCTAGAGAGCTTCGTGATCGTAAGTTTATGAAAATAGTATCGTTAGCACCAGAAGTATTATAAGTTATGAAACGTAAATTTAACAAAATACCTAAATTACACGTACGGAAGGGTGACACTGTTAAGGTTTTGTCAGGTGATGATAAAAACAAAACAGGTGAAATAAAAGTAATAAACCTTCAAGAGGGTACTGCTATTGTGGATGGTGTAAATATGGTGACCAAACATAGAAAGCCAGATGCTGAAAATCCAAACGGTTCGATTGTAAAATTAGAGGCCGCGATTAGAGTTAGCAAATTGCAATTAATGGTTGGAGGACAAACTACCCGTGTTGGTAAAAAGAGAAATGATGAAGGGAAACTTCAGCGATATTCAAAAAAGACAGGGGATTTTATAAAAAATTAGAATGAAACCAAGATTAAGAGAAAAATTCGAAAGCGAATTAGTAGCAAAGCTTAAAGAAAAGCATGGCTATAAAAACGTAATGCAAATACCAAGACTTACCAAGATTTGTTTGAATCAAGGTATTGGGGCAGGCGTTGCAGATAAGAAATTGGTGGATAATGCTGTTGAAGAGATGTCAATCATAGCTGGTCAAAAAGCTGTGCCTACAATGTCTAAAAAAGCAATTTCTAATTTCAAATTGAGAGAAGAAATGGCCATTGGATGTAGAGTTACTCTAAGAGGTGACCGCATGTATGAGTTTTTGGATAGATTCGTTTCTATCTCTTTACCTCGTGTAAGAGATTTTAGAGGAATTAGTGATAAAGGATTTGATGGAAGAGGTAATTACTCTATGGGTGTTACTGAACAAATCATCTTCCCAGAGATTGATATAGATAAAGTGTCAAAATTGAATGGTATGGACATTACATTCGTTACAACGGCGAAAACAGATGTTGAGTGCCATAGTTTATTAACAGAATTAGGATTACCATTCACAAAGAATTAAGATAAGATGGCAAAAGAATCAATGAAAGCGAGACAGCGTAAACGTGAGCATACGGTAGCAACCTATGCTGACAAAAGAGCTGCGCTTAAAGAAGCTGGAGATTACGAAGGATTACAAAAATTACCTCGAAATGCATCTCCTACTAGATTGAGAAACAGATGTTCTGCAACAGGCAGACCAAGAGGATACATGAGAGACTTTGGTATATCAAGGAATGTATTTAGAGAAATGGCTTCTAAAGGCCTAATCCCAGGAGTAACAAAAGCAAGTTGGTAATAAAAAGATGAGTAAAATTACAGATCCAATAGCAGATTATCTTACAAGATTACGAAACGGTATAAAAGCTAATCATAGAATAGTTGACGTACCTGCTTCGAATCTTAAAAAAGCGATAACTGAAGTACTATTTGACAAAGGGTATATCTTAAACTATAAGTTTGACGATACAGCTGGTCCTCAAGGTACGATAAAAATAGCATTAAAGTATCACCCAACTACTAAGCTTTCTGCGATAAAAGAGTTAAAGAGAGTAAGTAAGCCAGGTTTGAGACAGTATAGAAGCGCGGAAGAACTTCCAAGAGTATTAAATGGTCTTGGTGTCGCAATTGTTTCTACTTCTAATGGTGTTATGACAGACAAAGAAGCGAGAGTGCAAAACGTAGGAGGAGAAGTATTATGCTTTGTATCCTAAAGTAAAGTATAAATAGAAAGAAGAAAGATGTCACGTATAGGAAAAAACCCAATAGCAATACCAGCCGGAGTTGAAATAACGGTAGACAATGGTGTAGTTACTGCAAAAGGACCTAAAGGGGTACTTACTCAACATTTTGAGTTGGTTAATGTAGAGGTAGAGGACGGTAATGTCGTTGTAAGTAGAAACGGTGAAAGCAAAGATGAAAAATCTAAGCACGGATTGTATCGTTCACTTATAAGCAATGTTATTGAAGGCGTTAGCAATGGTTTTAAAACCACACAAGAATTAGTTGGTGTTGGTTATAGAGCAACTGTTGAAGGTCAGTTATTAGAATTAAATTTGGGTTATTCGCATACTATTTTTATGCAAATACCAGAGGAAGTAAGTGTAACTGCAGAAGTTTTAAAAGGTAAACCACCAGTAGTTATTTTCGAAAGTATGGACAAGCAACTTGTAGGACAGGTAGCGGCCAAATTAAGAAGCTTTAGACCACCTGAGCCTTATAAAGGTAAAGGGATTAAGTTTGCTGGTGAGGTTCTAAGAAGAAAAGCAGGTAAAACATCATCTAAATAGTAAAGGCAAGCATTATGATTAAGAATAAGGCATTAAGAAGAGCCAAAATAAAAAGTAGAATACGAAGTAAGGTTAAAGGCACTGCCGAGTTACCAAGACTTTGTGTATTCAGAAGCAATAAAGCAATCTATGCTCAAATCATAGATGACACCAAAGGCGCAACTATATTAGCAAGTTCATCACAAGGATTAGATAAAGGACCTAAAACGGAGGTGGCCAAGTTAGTGGGTAAAGCACTAGCTGAAAAAGCGGTAGCTAATGGTATTACGAGTGTAAAATTTGATAGAAACGGGTATTTATACCACGGTAGAGTCAAAAATTTAGCAGAAGGAGCAAGAGAAGGCGGTTTAATTTTTTAAGAAATGGCAACACAGACATTAAAACAAGTAAAAACAACTGACTTAGAACTTAAGGAAACAGTTGTTAAAATAAATCGGGTAGCCAAAGTTACTAAAGGCGGTAGAACATTCAGCTTTAATGCGATTGTAGTAGTCGGCGATGGTAATGGTATTGTTGGTCACGGTCTTGGTAAAGCAGGTGAGGTTATCGATGCTATTCAAAAAGGAATAGAGGATGCCAAAAAAAATCTAATAAAAGTTCCAATTATTAATAGTTCTATTCCGCACGAACAGTACGGAAAATATTCTGGTGGTTTCGTTTTTATGAAACCTGCCGCTCATGGTACCGGTGTAATAGCGGGTGGCGCAATGCGTGCGGTTTTTGAAAGCGCGGGCGTACACGATGTGTTGGCTAAGTCTAAAGGCTCTTCAAATCCACACAACGTGGTAAAAGCTACTATCGACGCATTGTCAAAATTACGTGATGCGTATACTGTGGCTGAACAAAGAGGAGTAAGTTTAAATAAAGTATTTAACGGATAATATTGAAATGGGAAAGGTAAAGATAACTCAGGTAAAAAGTGCCATAAGAAGACCAGCAGATCAGAAAAGAACACTGATTGCCTTAGGGATTAAGAAGTTAAATAAAACGAGAGAAATGGAAGATTCACCAACGGTAATGGGGATGATTCGTAAAGTGGAGCATTTACTTAAAGTAGAAAAAGCGTAATTATGAATTTACATAGCTTGAAGCCGGCAGAAGGTTCGGTAAAAAACGGTAAAAGAATAGCGAGAGGTCAAGGATCTGGGAGAGGTGGAACTTCTACTAAAGGTCATAAAGGAGCTCAATCTAGAACAGGATATAGTAGGTCAGCTGGTTTTGAAGGTGGACAAATGCCGCTTCAAAGACGTGTACCTAAATTTGGTTTTAAAAATCCAACTAGAGTTGAATACGTAGGTATTAATCTAGATAGATTGCAAGAATTTATTGACAAAACTAAGGCAACAGAAGTGACTACTGCGGGTTTAGTAGAAGCTAATTTTATTAAAAAAACAGAGATAGTTAAAATCTTAGGTAGAGGCGAATTAACTAGTAAAGTAGATGTTAAAGTGAATGCATTTACAAAAACTGCTAAAGCGGCTATAGAGAAAGCTGGAGGTTCAGCAGAGACCATCTAATATTTTTATGAAGAAATTAATAAGTACATTAAAGAATATCTACTCCATTGAGGATTTAAGAACAAGACTTCTCAATCTTTTATTACTATTGGTAGTATATAGGATTGGAACGTTTGTGGTAATCCCAGGGGTAGATCCGCTTATCTTAAGTGATCCTAATTTTTACGGTAATAACGAATCCGGAGGGTTATTAGGACTTATTAATACATTCTCTGGAGGAGCTTTTGATAGAGTGTCTGTATTTGCGTTAGGCATAATGCCTTACATTTCAGCGTCTATTGTAATTCAGCTTTTGACAATTGCTGTCCCATCTTTCCAAAAAATGCAGAAAGAGGGCGAAGATGGTAGAAGAAAGATAAATGCAATTACTCGCTACTTAACTATTGCAATTACAGCTGTTCAAGGTTTAGCATATCTAATTAACTTAAAATCTCCAAGCGGCAAGCCTCTTGCGCTAATGTCAGAAACGACAGACGCTTTGGGTTGGACAACATTCTTAATCGTAGGTACAATGATTTTAATATCAGGAACGATGTTTACGATGTGGTTGGGAGAACGTATTACAGATAGAGGTGTTGGTAACGGGATATCCATTATCATAATGGTAGGTATTATTGCCAGGCTCCCAGCATCACTTTTAGCAGAAGTCGTTGATCGTTTTCAAGGAAGTCAGCTTATGCTTTTAATTGTAGAAATAGTTATTTGGGTTCTTGTTATTTTAGCGGTAATAGCTCTGGTACAGGCAACACGAAGAATACCTGTACAATACGCGAAGCGAATAGTTGGAAATCGTCAGATGGGTGGAGTTAGACAATATCTGCCACTTAAGGTAAATGCAGCAGGTGTAATGCCTATCATCTTTGCGCAAGCTTTGATGTTCTTGCCCGCAACCGCTACTCAGGTTTCCTGGTTCCAAGATTCAGGTTTCTTGAATGGATTATCAAATCCTTATGGATGGGGGTACAATGCCTTATTCTTTACATTAATTGTTCTATTTACGTATTTCTACACGGCTATTACAATAAATCCAAACCAGATTGCAGAGGATTTAAAAAGAAACGGTGGTTTTATTCCAGGGGTAAAGCCAGGTAAAAGGACAGCAAATTTTATAGGAGCGGTTATGTCACGTATAACATTACCAGGTTCTATATTCCTAGGGTTTGTAGCTATATTTCCGGTATTCGCGATAATGATCGGAGTGAACGATCAGTTTGCACAGTTTTATGGAGGTACATCGTTACTGATTATGGTAGGTGTAGTTCTAGATACATTACAACAAGTAGAACAATATTTAATCATGAGACATTACGATGGACTTATGAAAACAGGTAAGATTAAAGGTAGGTCGTCTGTAGGAGGAGCTATCACAGGATAATTTTGCGTAAGAAGAGAAAAACATTAATTTTGCAGCCCTTTTAAAAATGGCAAAACAGCAAGCAATAAAGCAAGATGGTATCATCACGGAAGCGTTATCTAACGCAATGTTTCGTGTGAAGTTGCAAAACGGACACGAGATAGTGGCAACCATTAGTGGTAAAATGAGGATGTATTATATCCGAATCTTACCAGGAGATAAAGTGCAAGTTGAAATGTCGCCGTATGATTTAACCAGAGGCAGAATTAGTTATAGATATAAATAACAGAATGAAAGTTAGAACATCAGTTAAAAAAAGATCTAGCGATTGCAAGATCGTAAGACGCAAGGGACGTATCTACGTCATCAATAAGAAAAATCCAAGATTTAAGCAAAGACAAGGATAATAATGGCACGTATAGCAGGTATAGATTTACCAAGAGGTAAAAGAGGTGTAATAGGTTTAACCTACATACACGGTATAGGTAGCAGTAGAGCTTCTTATATACTTAAATCAGCGAATGTAAGCGAGGATAAAAAAGTTCAGGATTGGTCAGATTCTGATATCGCAGGTATTCGTGAGTTCATAGGTCAAGAGTTCAAAGTAGAAGGTGAGCTTAGATCAGAAGTACAGACTAACATAAAGCGTCTTATGGACATAGGATGCTATAGAGGACTTAGACATCGTAAAGGTTTACCTTTAAGAGGTCAAAGAACCAAAAATAATGCTCGTACACGTAAGGGTAAGAAAAAAACAATGGCTAATAAGAAAAAAGCTCCTAAATAATTAGAACATGGCAGGAAGTAAAAAAACAGTTAAAAAGAGAAAGGTTATTATAGATGCAAATGGTTTTGCATTTATCAAATCTACATTTAACAATGTTATTATCTCGATAACCAATAGTCAGGGTCAAGTAATATCTTGGAGTAGTGCTGGTAAAATGGGTTTTAGAGGTTCAAAAAAGAATACGCCTTATGCAGCTCAAGTTGCAGCTCAAGATTGTGCAAAGGTAGCGGTTGATTTAGGTCTTAAAAAAGTTGAGGTTATGGTAAAAGGTCCTGGAGCTGGTAGAGAATCAGCTATTAGAACGTTGAACCAAGCGGGATTAGAAGTATCTGCAATAAAAGATATTACTCCACTTCCACATAATGGATGTAGACCACCTAAAAGAAGAAGAGTTTAATAATATTCACAAGGATTAAGAATAATAATAATGGCAAGATATAGAGGACCCAAAGCGAAAATTGCTCGTAGATTTAAAGAACCAATATTTGGACCATCTAAGGCTCTAGAGAAAAAAAACTATGGACCTGGACAACACGGCAATAGCAGAAGAAGAGGTAAACAATCAGAATATGCTATACAGTTGGCTGAAAAGCAAAAAACTAAATATACGTATGGTGTATTAGAAAAACAATTTGCGCTTACTTTTGACAAAGCAGCTCGAAAAAAAGGAATAACTGGAGAAAATCTTCTTAAATTTCTTGAAGCGAGATTGGATAATACAGTGTACAGATTAGGTATAGCACCTACTAGAAGAAGTGCCCGTCAGTTGGTAGGTCATAGACACATTCGTGTTAACGGTATCGTTACTAACGTAGCGTCATGCCAAATGAAACCAGGTGATGTAATTGAAGTAAGAGAAAAATCAAAAAGTCTTGAGCTTATTACGGATTCTTTGGCAGGTAAAAAATCGTTTAGCTGGTTGGAATGGAACTCTGCAGAGTATAAAGGAACTTTCCTTAATTATCCAGAGAGATCAGATATTCCAGAGAATATTAAAGAACAATTAATAGTAGAACTTTATTCTAAATAATAAAATGGCGATATTAGACTTTCAACAACCTGATAAGGTTATAATGCACAAAGAAACAGCCAATTACGGGTTGTTCGAGTTTAGCCCTTTGGAAAGAGGATATGGTGTAACTGTAGGTAATGCCATGAGAAGAATATTGCTTTCTTCTTTAGAAGGTTGGGCAATAACATCGGTTAGAATAATTGGTGTTGATCACGAATTTTCGACTATTAAAGGTGTTTTAGAAGATGTAACAGAAATCATACTTAACCTTAAGCAAGTAAGATTCAAAAAACTGATTGATTCTAACGAAAGCGAAAAAATATTTATTTCTCTTAAAGGAAAAGATGTTTTTAAAGCGGGTGAAATTTCTCGTTATACAAATGCTTTCGAAATCTTAAATCCAGATTTTGTAATTTGTAGCATGGAGCCTTATGTAAATTTTGAGGTTGAACTTACCATTGAAAAGGGTAGAGGCTACGTTCCTGCTGATGAAAATATTCAGGAAAATGCACCTATTGGCGAAATCGCAATCGATTCTATTTTTACTCCCATAAAGAATGTGAAATATCACGTTGAAGATTTTAGGGTTGAACAAAGAACGGATTATGAGAAGCTTATTTTTGAAGTAAAAACCGATGGATCTATTCATCCTGAGGAGGCACTGAAAGAGGCTTCTAAAATAATGATTAGACATCTAGTTCTATTTTCGGATGAAAGCATTCTGGAGGATACTCAAGTACAATCTCAAAAAAATGAAGTGGATGAAAATATGCTTCATATGAGAAAAATACTTAAAACCTCATTGTCTGACTTAGATCTTTCTGTTAGAGCATACAACTGTCTAAAAGCTGCTGAGATCAGAACATTAGGTGAGTTGGTAAGTTTTCACATTGAAGATTTATTAAAATTCAGAAATTTTGGTAAGAAATCACTGACTGAATTAGAGGATTTTGTAAAAGAAAAAGGGCTTAACTTTGGTATGGATGTAGCGAAGTATAATCTAGAAGACGAATAATATTATAGTACAATGAGGCACGGGAAAAAATTTAACCACTTAGGTAGAAAGAAAGCACACAGAGAAGCTATGCTTAGTAACATGGCAAGCTCATTGCTTACTCACAAACGTATATTTACTACTACAGCAAAAGCCAAAGCTTTACGCGTTTATGTAGAACCACTTATAACTAAATCAAAAGATAATACAACGCATTCTAGAAGAGTTGTATTTAGCTATTTACAGAGTAAAGATGCAGTAAACGAATTGTTTACGACTATCGCTCCTAAAGTAGCAGAAAGACCTGGAGGGTACACACGTATTCTTAAAACAGGGAATAGATTAGGTGACAATGCTGATATGTGTATGATGGAGTTAGTAGACTTTAATGAGTCTATGTTGGAAGCAAAATCAGCCAGCGCAAAGGCTAAAGAGGGTAGCAAACGTACACGTAGAGGAAGTAAGCCGGTTGCTAAAACTGCAGATGCTACTGTTCAGGAAGTTGTAGAAGTTGTAGAAACAACTCCAGAAGTAACTGAGAAGAAAGTAACGACATAGAAACTAAAGAAGAGGCATAGTTCTTTAAAATATAGTTTAAATTATAATAAGGCTTGCAGTTTACTGCAAGCCTTATTTGTTATATCACGTTAAGATTTTACAATATATTCGCATAATGAGATGTTCCCTAGTAATACTTGTTTTCTTTTCATTTCTTCATTTAGTAGCACAAGATCATTCTGGCTGCGATGGCAATAAATACAGGAGTGTAATCTTTGATGAAATTGATGTCTACTCAGATATTAAATTTAGTGATGGTAAAACAATTGCGGGTAAACAAGTTGATTTATACTTGGATATATATACTCCTAAAGGAGATAACAGCGTCAATAGACCTGTAATAGTTTTAGGTTTTGGGGGAAGTTTTATTAGTGGTAAACGAACTGATATTGATTGGTTATGTATAGAATACGCTAAACGAGGTTTTGTTGCGGTTTCTATTGATTATCGTTTGTATGATTTGCCGCTCATCCCATTTCCTTCGCCTGGAGATATGCAAACGGTGGCAGTGAAAAGTGTTTTGGACATGAATACTGCTATACAATTTTTAATAGATGATGCAGCTACCTCAAATACTTATGGCATTGATACAAGCGCTTTATTTGTCGGGGGTGTTTCGTCAGGAAGTATAATGGCATGTCACACTGCGATGTTGGATAATTCTGATAATTTACCAAGTTATATATTAAATAAACTTCGAACAGAAGGTTTAATTACGGATACCACAACATTGTTAGGGAGTAAAGATATAAAAGGTGTGATTAACTTCTCTGGAGGACTGCATATAGGAAATTGGTATGAGTCTTCTGATCCACCTCTGTTTAGTTGTCATGATGATGCAGACGGCATCGTTCCTTACAAGAATGGTTATGGCCGGATATTTGGTCAAAATATTGTAGAATTAGCGGGTAGTTTTATATTAGATAGTTTAGCGAAAGATAGAGGTATGAATTCTGAACTAATCACCATTCCTAATAGCGCGGGTCATGTTAGTTATTTTATAAAAGAGGCGCAGAGAAATGAAATAATTCAAAAAAGTGCTGTTTTTATGTATAAGCTGTTATGCAGCGATAGGGCAGACGCTATCAAATTTTTGGATCAGAGTACGGTTATAACTAGTCCTAATCCATTTTCGATTGAGCTTAGAGTGAATGTCTCGAGTGCGGGTTGGAATCAGGCGGAATTATTAGATATAACAGGCAAAGTGATAATGACTGCGAACTCCTTTTCAGAAGAAATCCGCTTTAAAACGGATACATTGAGTGCCGGAGTTTATATTGTGAGAATGTTATCCGAGAATAAAAATAGTGTAAAAAAAGTAATCAAGGAATGATTTCGATAGGTAAAAGAAGGGTGCCCTTGTTCTCTATAAATCCTTTGTTAAGCCTTGTACCACTTTGTAACCGTTAAAAAACTCCTTAGCAACGATTCTTATAAAGGAATAAGCGGGTACTGCGACTATCATGCCGATTAATCCAGCCAATGAACCTGCCGATAGTATAACTATGAAAATTTCCAGTGGGTGAGCTTTTACACTTTTTGAAAATATGAGAGGTTGTAATATAAAATTGTCTAATACTTGAGCGACGGCAAAAGGAATAAGAGCCTTAAGAACAAATGCTGTTAGTGCTACGTCTGGATGAGCTTCTAATTGACCCGTAGCGGCAAGACTAATACCAATAAGTCCTCCTAGAAGAGGTCCTACGTATGGGATAATGTTAAAAATGCCAGCCAAGAAACCAATAAGCAGAGCATTTTTAACACCTAATACCATAAGACCTACCGTTACTATAAGCATGATTATACTATTTTGTATAACTACTCCTACAAAATAGCGCGTAAGTAAATCTTTTGTTTCATTAAGGATGGTTTTTATCTTTTCCAAGTATTTATCGGGTGTTATACTTTCTACTACATTATCTACAATATTGCCGTCTTTAATTAAGAAAAAACTGATAAAAAGTATTGAGAAAGCTGCAATAATGGAATCCGAAATGCCACTTAAAATATTTTTAACATAATTTCCAATATCTCCCATACTGAAAATCTTATTCACTTCTTTGTTGAGAATAGTTTGCAACTCAGACTCATCTATGTTCGCTTTTTTCATCCATTCAGAAGCAGATTCAATTACAGGCTGTACTCTACTCACCACTGTGTTGGCATCGATCTCTGAAATGATATGTGCTTGTTCAATGACGGTTGGAACGATAAGTTTAAAAAGTCCAATAATAATAAAGACAAAGGTGACTAATACAGTGGCAGATTTTAACCAGTTGGGCATCTCCCAATCTTTAAACTTAACTTCATTAAGCAAACGCATTAAAGGTCTCGCTATGAAAGCGATTATGGCCGCTGCAAAAAAATAATATATGATGAATCGGACGTTCCACAGTAAATAACCTAATATGAGGGTCCCGATGATCCCGAGTAGAAGACGTATATTTTTATTCTGTAGCATGTTTATCTGAACAAATTTCGGTTAAAACACGGTTGGTTGATTTTGGATGTAAAAAAGCTATTATTTTACCATCTGCACCATCCTTCCCTTCTTGATGTATTGCTTCAAACCCTTCTGATTTTAATCGTTTGAGCTCTGAGTTTACATCATCTACGGCAAAAGCAATATGATGCAATCCTTCTCCCTTAGTTTCAATAAATTTATAAATGGGGCTGTCTTCTGAAGTTGCTTGTAATAATTCTATTTTTATTTCGCCTACTTGAAAAAAAGAAGTTATCACACCTTCGCTCGTTACGCCTTCCATCTTGTAGTGTTGGGTGTTTAATAACTTGGCAAAAAGTAAATTACTTTCTTTAATGTCTTTTACCGCTATCCCAATGTGTTCGATTTTTTGCATCGCTACAAGTTTAGGTAATAGTTCTAATTTTTCTTAAAAATTCCAACTATTACATTTACTGAAATAACCATTACATCTTTTCTATAGAAAATAATGGCTGAATAGATTGTTTCTTTTTTAAAGTGAAATCTGTTGAAGTAGTTTTTTATATAATTCCCACCTCTTTCATACAATCTGTCATAGTCATCAAGGTGCGTTCAATATCAGCATCTAGGCCAATAGAGAAGCGGATTAATCCATCGCTCAATCCCATCGCTTTCTGCTCGTCTTCAGGTATTTCTGAAGATGTGGAGCTCCCAGGAGCGCTAAATAGTGTTTTATAAAATCCTAAACTAACTGCTAAATATCCAAGGTTGCGATGTTGCATTAGTTCCATTAATTCATTTGCCTTTTCAAGGCTACCCGTATCAAGTGTAAGCATTCCACCATATCCATACTCGGCATTCATCACCTCTTTAAATATATGATGCGACGGATGTGAGGGTAAACCAGGATATACTGTTTTTAATCTCATTAGTTCGAAACGTTCCGCTAGAAATTGAGCGTTTTTACTGTGTTGCTGCATACGGATATGAAGTGTTCTTAGGTTTTTTAGAATGGATGCGGATCTAAAACTATCCATGGTTGATCCAAGAAGCATGCAAGCACCACTATTTACGTCGCGAAGCTGATTAATAAACTCTTGCGTCCCACAGACTACGCCACCAACGGTATCGCTAGAGCCATTTATGAATTTTGTTAGGCTATGTATAATAACATCTGCTCCTAGTTTGTAAGGTGATATCGATAAGGGAGAGAAGGTGTTATCAACGATTAATTTTAGATTGTGTTTCTTGGCTATGGCGGATAGTGCTTTTATATCTGCTACTTCGAGCAATGGGTTGCTGACACTTTCACAATAAATTACTTTAGTTTTTGGAGTTATGGCTGCTTCTACCGCTGCAAGATTTGTAATATCAATGAAAGAAGTGTCAATTCCGAAACTAGGGGTAAAATTTTTAAGAAACGCATAGGTGCCACCATATATGGTTCTGCTACAAACGACGTGATCATTCGCTTTGCATAATTCAAGTATTACTGCGGTTATAGCGCCCATACCAGATGCCGTTACATTAGCAGTTTCTGTTCCTTCCATGGCGGCAAGCGCTTGTCCTAAGTACAGATTTGAAGGAGATGAGTGTCTTGAATAGAGATAACAACCATCTGCGTTTCCTTCAAACGTATCAAACATCGTTTTAGCGGATAAAAAAGTGTATGTAGACGAGTCGGATATAGAAGGATTTACTCCTCCAAATTCTCCGAAATATTGTAAATCTTGTATGTGATTAGCTGGTTTAAATTCCATCCTACAAGTTTAAGCAATTGTTTACTCCTAGCTAATTGTAAAGACTTAGTGTGATAATTAAGAACCTTTCTAATAAGTTTAAATAAGATTATTTTATAAATCACCAAGTCGCTATACGTTTGTAAACTGTGCCATACCTTGTTTTAATATGGAAATATAAAATTTGATTCACATTGTCGGTTAATTCTAAGCTTACCTCCCTCATCGGTTGTTCTGAGTGCTCGAGTAGCAGTTTGCCTGACGCGTCGAAAACACATATAGATAATATAAGATCTTCTGCTGAGCGAATGGTAAGCTTACCGTTGATAGGATTGGGGTAAATTGTCAGGTTTTGACTTTCTACCTCTCTAAGCGCATTGGTACACGGTGAACACATAGTGCCTCCGCAATCTATGCCTTCTTCATCTCCGTTTTTTATTAAATCTCTGCAACTCCATGAAGTCTGTACAGTATTGGCTTCTTGAGCTAAATTTGCTATTACAGCCTGTTGCTGAGAAGTTACACTGCCCATATCTATTGGGTTATACTCAAACGAGTCTGTGAGTAAGTCGTAAAATTCCTGTGATCCATTGGCCAGCTGTATCAGCTTATACTGATTATCACGTACAGCCCAGCTGTAGCCCGTTCCGTCTTTGAATTCCGTATAATTATATGGCCTACTATCTCCCGGTTGGCCAGTGAGTAAATGCTTAAAGCTTAGGCTATTATACAATCCGCCATCCAGGTTTACGCCGGCTATTTCAAGTACAGTAGCATATATATCGAGTACTTGTATCAATGCTTTTTCTCGTTCACCTTGTCTGCTTACACCACTGCCTGCCACTATCATAGGTACTCTAACACCACCTTCGTAAACGGTGCTTTTGCCATGCATTGGCGGATAATCGCGTAATACGGAACCGGAAGTGCCATTGTCACCTATAAAGATAACGAGGGTATTTTCTCTTTCAGCCACTGACATAGAAGCAAACAATCTATTGATATCGTAATCTATTGATTCTATCATAGCGATAAACTGGCGGGTGTT
Source organism: Bacteroidetes bacterium UBA4009 (assembly GCA_002384205.1). GTDB lineage: Bacteria > Bacteroidota > Bacteroidia > NS11-12g > UBA9320 > UBA9320. Next base: position 11,485 of record DGBH01000146.1, on the reverse strand, counting down.
ATTCCCCGTATTTGAGATGCTATACATTTGACTTGGGGGCACGTGAAAGGGGGTGTGCGGAGCCGCATGTGCTAGCCAAAGAAACCAAGGTTTTGTTTGTTTTTGGGTCCAAGAAATAGCCGAGTCTGTAAATACAGAAGTAACATAGTCTGTATTAGTTATCGTAACTCCATTGGTAGTTTGTTGCCATAAGTAGTAATCGGCGGGGAAACCGTCCATAAAGCCAGTATAGAAATCGGCTCCGTGCATACTAGGATGATTGGGGTTGGTAGGCATAGAAATGTGCCATTTGCCTACTACGGCTTTGGTGTAAGCATCGTTGGTTTCCGATGCCAACATACGCAAAACAGAAATATGTGAAGTGTCTAAATTGCCAGGCACCCCAAAAACACCAGTCTTAGAACCGTGTTTGCCGCTCATAATAATGGCTCTGGTAGATGAGCATACTGGAGTAGCCCATACGTTGCTAAACGAAATGCCCATAGCTCGCAAACTATCGAGAGTAGGCGTGATAGGTTTTAGCGTTTGATTGGTAAATCCGTTTAGGGCATCTGTACCTAAATCGTCGGCTATTATGAGCAATATGTTAGGTTTTTGGGCTTGGAGCTTGATGGGCAATACAAAAAGAATTATGATGGTAGCAATTACTGCAATTTTGTAATATCTTATTTTTAGCATAAGGGTTTATTCAGTTATTGAATTATGGGTTCTTTAGTTCGACGTTGTTTTTGGTTTTTACCTTTACCCTTACGAATATCATTTCAAAAATTGGTAGAGCACCATTTTGTTCAATAGCATAATCAGGGTTTGCCCATTTCATTCTTTTACTGCTTTATAAATTTAGTAATGTACATTTTGCCGCTCTCAGAAACTATTTTTAGAATGTAAACGCCCTGCACTAAATTTACGATATTCAGTTTCGTTACAGGAGCTTGGATTTTTTGACTCATATACTCCTGGCCAATTTGACTGTAAATAAAAAGGTTAGCATCTGTATATTCCAGTTCACTAATGTCTATAAATACGTGATTAGCAGCAGGATTAGGGAAAATAGCTACGGGTGATCCTCGAGAAATATCCCTTGTTGTTGCGGGAGTATCACAAGTTCCTAACATGTTGCTATCCATCCATGATAATCGGGTAGTTAACCAGTTTTTTAAAAATAAAACTTCCTCTTGGTAGCTATTGCCTACATAGTCATTTGGCCATACGTATTGTCCAAGGATCTTCCATTTTTCAAAGTTTCTAGCTGGGGCGTCACCCATTTCAGTAATTTTATCATCTATAAACTGTATGAGGCTATCGGTATGTAATTGGCCGTTTCTGAGTTGTTGCCATCGACAGTTGATTAAATTGGATACTTCAGAAATATCCGTCATCTTCTTTACCCAAAAAGGGTGTGAGTTATCGCAGGTTCCTTGAAATTGGTAGGTCCAGCCTGTTGGGTCAGGTGAACATGCATAATCAAAATTACCAAAAGCTAAGTTAAAATCCCATAGCGGCCCGAAATGTAATTTGCCCCCGTCTGAGTTTTTTACTTTGTGCATATAGAAGCTAAGCTTGTAAGCGTCAATGTGCTTGCCTATTTCTGTTACTAAAAAATAATCAACCCAAGAGGATACGTCTACAAAGTTTTTAAATTTCCAATAGTATTCTGCGTCAGACATAGAACTCTCAAAACTCGTGATATAGCTTTTTATATATTCTCGCTGCACATCTTCTAATTCCTCTGCTTTCGGATCGTGATAGGAATAAAATTTTGTAGGTGAAGTATTGTTATACCAACCGTCTATGTTAGAGCTTAAATCATCTCTATCTATTTGTACTATATAACCACCTGTTAACTCATCACCTGCGATATCTTCTGGTTTTAAATTAGCAATATCGACTCTATTTTTATCTCTTTTTATACGTTCAGTCATAATGTAAACGCCCTTGTAATCAGCGTTTATGTATACTTCGCAGAGTTGGGTTCTTGGTGCATACCTACCAGTACTTGTACCCATATGATAGGCTAACGCATTGCGCAACAATGATTTGTCGGAGTATGGTCCATGCAATACCCAATCATTTTCGGAAGGCATTCCCAAAATGCTTACATTGTTATTGTTACCATCGGCGAGCTGCGTCTCAAAGCCATAGTTTTTCTTCGGAAAACTTTGTGATGAGGCCCCACGTATCTCGATTGCGATAGCTCCATCATAACCATTATAGGTGTCTGTAAGTAAATTTATTCCATGGTCTATAATTCCCATATGCGCAGAAATCTTAGGCTCATTTGTTATTTCAGCATTATTTATCGTAGTGATTACGACAATGGGCAATGTACTTCCTAGATTAGGTGCGGTAAACCAATTGGGGGTAGGCCGGTAATTCTTACTTTGATCAGTTACGCCAAGACTTAAGAAAAAATTACTACTCAAATCAGACGAGCTCAGAGATTGGTTATGTATTTGAATAGCTAGGGTGTTTGTTCCTTGCTTGGTTATACTTTTTAAGGTCGCTTGATCAAGCGGATAATCTTCGGGTTTGCCGCCGCTATATAGTGTTGCTTCTTTGTAGGTGTTAGCAAGTGAACTATAAGTTGGTGGTGTGCCTGGAGTTCCAATATTATTTCGGGCTATTTCTACGCCATTTAGATATGCAACAAAACCATCATCATAATCAGCATGCAAAATGGCGTATCGTATTACAGAAGTGTCAATAAGATAAAATACTTTTCTAATATAGACGGCAGTTGTTGAGCTGATAATGGTATTGTCATCATTGTCTCCATAACCAAAACCTCCTTGTCCTTCAGTCCAATTTTTTGCATCAAAGTTAGGTTGCATCCAATTACTAGCGGGTTCACTTCCCGTGTAGTAAAGCCATGTGTCTGTATTTTTTACTATAGTTTCCCAATGATTAATAGACTGGCCATAAAGTATAGGGGAAATGCATAACAGTAAAAAAACAGTTAAAATCTTTGGTAGAAATGTCATTAGAAAAATAGATAGGTAAAAGTAAACATTTGGTATGAGATAAGATAATTATCTGCGGTATAGAGCAATAGTTTCGTTAAATTCTGTTTACGGTAATGGATTTAGTCTTGTTAGTTTTTTGTAGTTAGCGTTACTGCTAGGTATTGATAAATTGAGGCGGGAGCTAGCATGTAATAGTTGCAATGCTATGGAGCGAAAACGGTATATCCTTCCAAGTTGCCATGTAATAAATAAGTAATGATTCCCCTTTTGATTCCTGAAAATAACCGAATTATGTGTAAAGGAAGGTAAGGATGAAAGAATGGCATCCGGTGGAGGAGATATCCAAGCGATATTTCTATGGGGTTGACACCATGATGTATCTGTCTTCCCCATCTCATATTTACTGGAGTAGTCTGTTTGCTTTGAAATTATCTTTTTTATCTTGGTCCAATGGGAGTTGTCTATAGCCTTGCATAATTTGCAATTTTTAGGACAATTCGATGTCGAAACCCATTTTGGTATTGTTGGGTTATCTGTTAGAATTAAATCGAAGTAATTGCTTGCTGTCTGCTCTTCTAGGTATATTTTATGGGTGCTAAAATCATCATCAGAATCTCCAAAAGGATTAATCTTTCCAAAAATATAATCTACATAAGGTTCATCAAAAGGGGCATACCAAGCTACTACTTTATAGATGCCATTAGGTAAGTTCGGCAACGCATGGTGGGCAGCATTTTTAGTTCGAAAATTATGCGTGTCATTCAGAAATAATGGTATAGAGACAGATTTGTGTGCGTCTAAATTTTTCCAATAAACCTGTCCAAGCATAGAGGTGTCCATATTCATCTCTCTACTCTCGGTAAATATATTTGTATAGAAGTCATTGCTGTCTGCCATATAGTAAGCCAAGTATAACATTCGTTTTCCCTTGTTCTTTGAGCCAGGAAGCGTAATGCTACTAGTGTGATCTGTAAGATTAGTAAAAGTTACATTTAGTTGGATAACTTCATTGAGACTATACGTGTTTCTTTCGCTGCCTAATCTTATAGAAAGATCAGGTACTCTAAGGTCACCTAATGCACTAATAGTGAGAATATTTAATAAAAAAAAGTAGAAGTATTTCAATATAATGTTATCTGGATTAGGTCAAATATACTTCCCAGTATGTTGGTATCAAAAAAACCAATCACCTAACCAAACTATATTCCATTTAAGACGTTATATTTGCACATAGATTTAATCTAAATAAAGATAAGAGCAACGAATGAATTTCCCAATATACTTAGATAATAACGCTACAACTCCAATGGATCCAAGAGTTTTAGATGCTATGCTTCCCTATTTTAACGAAAAATTTGGTAACGCAGCAAGCAGAAACCATAGTTTTGGATGGAATGCAGAAGAGGCGGTGGATTATGCTCGTGAGCAAGTAGGTCGCTTGATTGGCTGTACAAGCAAAGAAATAATTTTTACTTCAGGTGCTACAGAGGCTAATAACTTGGCTATTAAAGGTGTATATGAAATGTACGGCTCTCAAGGTAATCACATGATTACAGTGTCTACTGAGCATAAAGCAACGTTAGATGCATGCAAGAAAGTAGAGAAAATGGGTGGTGAGGTAACGTATCTTTCGCCAAATGAAGATGGCTTGATAAACTTGTCTGATTTGGAGGCTGCGATTACGGATAAAACAATACTTATTACGGTAATGTATGGTAACAATGAAATTGGCGTGGTTCAAGATATTAAGGCAATATCAGATATTGCAAAGAAAAATGGAATCTTATTTCACACAGATGCTACACAAGCAGTAGGTAAAATACCTGTGGATGTAATAGCAGACGGAATAGACTTGATGAGTTTTACCGCACATAAAATGTATGGACCAAAAGGGGTAGGTGCTTTATATGTGAGACGTAAAAATCCACGTGTAAAAGTAACTAGCCAAATGGATGGCGGAGGTCATGAAAGAGGGATGCGAAGTGGAACCTTAAATGTTCCAGGTATAGTTGGATTTGGTAAAGCTTGTGAAATAGCGCAAAACGAGATGGCTGGAGAGGCCTTACGCCTAGGTGTAATGCGTGATAGACTAGAAAAAGAACTACTTACTATGGAAGAGGCTTATGTGAACGGCAACACGCTGCATAGACTTCCTCATGTAGCAAATATTTCATTTAAGTTTGTAGAAGGAGAAGGGCTGATGATGGGGACAAAAGATATTGCCGTGAGTAGCGGTAGTGCTTGTACAAGTGCATCTTTAGAGCCTAGTTATGTGCTTAAAAGTTTAGGTTTAGATGATGAGTTAGCACATTCATCACTTCGTTTTGGATTAGGTAGATTTACGACAGATGAAGAAATAGATTTTGCAATTGGTCACGTAAAAACAGCGGTTAATAAATTAAGAGACATGAGCCCACTTTGGGAAATGTTTAAAGAAGGCATTGACCTAAAGTCAATTGAATGGGCAGAACACTAAATTGATTTAATAGGGACCTTAGATAAAAAAGTAGAAAATAAATAGAACAGTTATTGAATTTAGACGTAAAATAAAAAGTAATACGTCTTGAGTTCAAAATCATAAATAATAAAAATATGGCATATTCAGAAAAAGTAATCGATCACTACCAAAACCCAAGAAACATTGGTACATTAAATAAAGAAAGTAAGATGGTAGGAACTGGCTTGGTGGGAGCGCCAGAATGCGGTGACGTTATGCGTTTACAAATAGAAGTAGATGACGTAACAGGGATAATTAAAGACGCTAAGTTTAAAACCTTTGGCTGCGGATCTGCTATTGCATCTTCATCTCTTGCCACAGAATGGTTGAAAGGAAAAACAATAGAATCCGCAATGGAAATTGATAACATGGATATCGTAGAAGAATTAGCTTTGCCTCCGGTTAAAATTCATTGCTCCGTATTAGCAGAAGACGCTATTAAAATGGCAATAAATGATTACCGTGTAAAACAAGGATTGGCACCAATAGAGGATAATAAAAAGCACTATTAGTTCAGCTAATAGTTAAGAAACGAGCAGCTAATGGAGTAAATCCATTAGTAGATAAACCAATAATAAGTAACCCAAAAAGATGATAACAGTATCAGAAAGAGCAGCAAATCAAGTAAATACATTAATGCAGACCGAAAGTTTGAATGAAGGATATTTTATTCGTGTTTCTGTAGTAGGCGGCGGTTGTTCTGGTCTAAGTTATAAAATGGACTTTGACAATGAATCCCAAGAGAATGATCAGATTTTCGAGAGCAATGGATACAAAGTGGTTTGTGATATGAAAAGCTTTCTTTACCTATGTGGAACAGAGCTTGATTTTACAGACGGGCTAAATGGGAAAGGATTCCAGTTTAATAATCCGAATGCAAATAGAACCTGCGGTTGTGGCGAAAGTTTCTCCGTATAAAAGGAATAGGTGATTCGATGGGAATGCCAAGATTTAGTTCACTAGATCTTGGCATTTTTTTTGGAACCTATTCACATCTTTTTCATAAATAATAAATAGATTGGACAATAAACTACATTTGACAAAGTGCAACGTAATTCTAAAATAATATCACGCCTCACCGCTCTTTGGGCATTGTCCGAAGCTGGATTAGGAGGAGTTTTACACGCAATTCAATTCCCGGTTACCGGTTTATTAGTGGGCGGATTTGCGATTGTACTGATTAGTTTAATTGCTTATTTTTCTGATAATAAATGGGAAACTATTTTTAGATCTCTTCTTGTGGTTCTAATTATAAAACTAGCAGTTAGCCCGCATTCTCCACCAACGAGTTATTTGGCTGTTTCGTTTCAAGCATTTATGTCTGCTTTAATTTTTAGTAAACTACGTATCAATATGTGGAGCACAATGCTGTTAGGTGTTACCACACTTGTAGAGTCAGCCATTCAAAAAATATTAGTAGTTTGGATTGTATATGGCAGTTCTTTATGGAGTGCTATTGATGGGTTTAGCGGATATGTTATTCAGAATATGGGCATGTTTGGCGAGTTTTTTTCTTCGCATGTATTGTTATCTGTTTATCTCTGGTTGTATGCTATTTTAGGCCTAGTTGTTGGCTATATGATTTATGATATTATTCAGTATATGGATTATAACCAAGGCAATGTTAAGTATCAAATTCAAGCTATTGAGTTCGAAGAGAATCTGGGAGAATTAAGAAAACGAAGAGGGCTATGGAAGCAATGGATACTGTTTGGGACCTTCTTTGCACTTATAGCTACGTATTATTTTTTTGTGAAAGACGGCAAATCTGTCTGGGGAAATTGGCTCTATATCACGCTTCGAAGTGCGGGTATCTTGCTGTTTTGGTATTATGTATTAGCTCGTTATTTTAAAAAGTATTTTGCAAAATACTTGGAACGTAAGAAATCCAAAGTACAAAAGGAAGTAGATGAGACCATGACTTTGTTGCCCTATTTACGAAAGGTCACAGCCTTATCTTGGCAAGAGAATAAACATACCAAGGGGCCGATAAAATTTAGAGACTTTTTGGGTGATACTATATTATACAGTATACATCTTAAACTAGAAGAATGATTTACATCTTAGCTGGTGATGTGCGCAGTGGCAAGACTACTGCGCTACAAGAATGGGTGGATACCTGGGATACCGTAAAAGGAATTCTTTGTCCTGAGGGGCACGATAATCTGAGGTATCTATATAATATTGAAACCCAAGAAAAGCACTCATTTCAACGGTTAAAGCAAGAAGAGAAAACTATTTCCGTAGGTAAGTTCCATTTTTTGGAGGATACATTTAAACTGGCTAATTATATACTTATCAGTTCTTTTGAGGAAGGTAATTTTGATTTTTTAGTGTTGGATGAGTTGGGTAAACTTGAGTTAGAAGGTAAAGGCCTACATCAAGCAGCAAATTATATAATTGGAAACTATCAGTCTAATGATAATCAAAATTTACTCCTAGTCGTAAGAACGAACTTAGTAAAAGATATTATTGCTCACTATGGCATTAGAAGTTTTCAGATAGTAGCGAGGGAGACGCTACCTTAGCAAGGTCTATTTTGGATTACTAAGATAATGCTTGTACTCATCTATTGTATTTATATTGGTGAATTCATTCTTATTTAAAATCGGCACGCGTTGATTTCCGTATTGATTTAAGAATTGTTGAATAGATCGGCCACCGTTGGTAAAGTATTCTTCGAGACAAGGAAGTGTTTCAATCTCCCAGATACTGAGCATAGGTTCCCAAATTTTGGTTTCTGTATTGTAGTACGTAGTTGTTAGCAGATCCCAATTTCGCTGTGCAATAATGTTTTTAATTCTTTGCTTGTTGACTAGTGGTAAATCTACACCTAATACTATAATACTATTTTGGGTGAATCTCAATGCTGAGATTATCCCCGATAAAGGCCCTTCTTCGGAGTATTCGTCAATAATAGTATGATCTAGATTAAGATTTTTTTGCTCTTGATTTATGGAGTAAAAAACTTCATTCACGTAGCATTTAAGTTTGGCATGAGCTAACTGGGCCAAATTTTCCTGGTTTTTGGTAGGATAGGATGTGTTAGCAATGAGTTGTGACTTATCGGTGCCCATTCTTGAGCTTTTACCACCCATTAATATAATGCCTATTAAATCTGTCAATGTTTAACCTATAGTTTTATAAATAGCGTGTCCTAATCCAAAACCAAGGAATCCGCAGACTAGTATGCTTATAATCAAGCTATTTGTAGAATAACCAAATATTAATCCAAACAGAATCCCCAAAGATATACCTATGATATAGCTGTTACGCTGTCTGTTGACAGCTAGATTTTTTTTACGTTTCTTGCTCATATTGGGCGTTAAGATACTTCTTCTATGGTGATTTTTACTAATTTACTAGTTGGTGTATAACTTTTAGCCGCAAATGAATCAATGGGTACCAGGGGATTTGCTTCTGGAAAGTATGTCGCTACATTGCCTACGGGTATAGGGTAGGGTACGACTAAAAACTTTCGAGCTTCTCGTTTAATACCGTTAAACTCACTAAATAAGTTTACTTCTTGCTGTGTTTTCCATCCTCTAGCATCAACGTCTATTTGGTTCATCATAATTACCCTACGTTCATTGTAGATGCCTCTGTATCGATCATCTAGACCGTAGATAGTGGTGTTGTATTGGTCATGACTCCTAATCGTCATCATAAAATATTCTCCATCTGCCAATCGGTGTTTTGGAAGTTTATGGACAGTGAAATTTGCTTTGCCATTTTCAGTGTTAAACTTTCTTTCTCTTGCCCCGTTGGGTAAATAAAAACCTCCGGATTTGCGAATGCGTTCATTGTAATCTTCAAAACCAGGAATAACCTGTTCAATGGCGTCTCTTATGTTATCATAATTACTCGCCATATCTGACCAAGGTATGTTCGTGTTTTTCAAAGTTGATGCTGCCATTTCTGCGACAATAGCCACTTCACTTTTTAGCTGTTTACTAGGTGGCATTAATATTCCTTGCGAGCTTTGGACTACGCCCATACTGTTTTCACAGCTCACAAATTGTTCGCCGCCTGCTTGCTCATCTTTGTCAGTTCTACCTAAGCAAGGGAGAATGAGGGCTTGCTTTCCAGTAATTAAGTGTGAACGGTTTAGCTTAGTGCTTACATGCGCAGTTAAGCTACAATTTTGTAATGCCTGAGCTGTAAAATTTGTGTCTGGAGCGGCACTTAAAAAATTGCCCCCCATGGCAAAGAATACTTTTCCCTTTTCGGCATGCATAGCTTCGATGGCAGACACTACATGGTAGCCGTGCTCGCGCGGTGATTTGATATCGTGTACTTGATCTAATTTGTTCAGAAATGCTGCTTTTGGTGCTTCCCATATCCCCATGGTTCTATCGCCTTGCACATTGCTGTGACCTCGCACAGGACATGTGCCAGCACCGGGTTTACCAATGGCGCCTCTTAGTAAAAGTAGATTGACAATTTCTTGAATATTGCTAACACCATTTTCATGCTGGGTTAAGCCCATAGCCCAGCAAATGATAATTTTTTGGTTAGCGGCAAGCATATTAGCAGCTTCTTTAATAAGGATTAAATTAACCCCGCTTTCATCTGCACATTCATGGATAGTATAGGTTCTTAAATCCGCGATAAGTGCTTCGTAATGTGAAGTGTAGCTTGAAATAAATGCGTGATCAAAAATATTTTCTCCTGCATCTTCTTTTGCGAGGAGTAACAGCATTATGGCTTTTAAAAATGCTACATCTCCATTGACTTTAATAGGTACATATAGATCCGTTAGCGATGTTCCTCCTTTTAAAATACTCATAGGGGATTGTGGATCTATGAAATTTACCATACCCGCCTCTGGAATTGGATTTACGGTAATTATCTTTCCTCCATTTTCTTTGCATTTTTCTAATGCTCCGAGCATACGAGGGTGATTTGTTCCCGGGTTTTGTCCCATTACCATGATCACTTCGGCCTCATATAAATCATTTAAGGTAACGGATCCTTTGCCAATGCCTAACGTTTCAGATAAACCTACTCCGCTACTTTCGTGGCACATGTTAGAGCAATCGGGCAGGTTGTTTGTGCCAAAAGCTCTAATAAAAAGTTGGTATAAGTATGCGGCTTCATTACTGGTTCGGCCACTGGTATAGAATATTGCGTCGTCTGGGGTCGCTAGCGCATTTAGTTCTTTAGCAATTAATGAAAAAGCATCTTCCCATTGGATAGGTTCGTAATGTGTAGCGCCATTTTTCAATATCATAGGCTCAGTTAGCCTTCCCAACTTGCCTATCTCAAAGTCGGATAATTTAGAAATTTCAGCAACGGAATGATTTGCGAAATATTCTGCAGTTAATGACTTTTTAGTTGCTTCTTCGGCAATTGCTTTTATGCCGTTTTCGCAGTATTCGCCTATGGCAGATCGATCATCGTCTGGGTCTGGCCATGCACAACCGGGGCAATCAAATCCACCTTTTTGATTTATTTTTAGGCTCAGTTTAAATGCATCAATAGGATCCATGTACTTGGCCATATGCTTTACCGAAGAAATAATAGCTGGGATACCTACTGCTTTTTCTTTAGGTTCTTTGAGAATAAGACCAGTGTAGTCAAAGTTTTCTATTTCTATTTTTTGGGTAGACATTGTGAATTTCAAAAGTAGTTAAATGATTTGATTCACTAAAAAAGCAATGAGGGAAGTGTTATGTAAAATTAGAAAGGTTTATCCTTAAAAATATACGTTTCATTAGCTATAGATATTATAGCTATTCTCTTTTAGAAAGCCGATTAGAGTCTGTCCATTTTCTCGTGCCAAATCTACAGCTAAACTGCTAGGTGCTCCTACGGATATGATGGTTGAAATACCAGCCATAGTTGCTTTTTGTACCAATTCAAAACTAGCTCTACCACTCAAAAGAAGAATTTTGTCCTCTAAGGGTAACCCATTTTTTCTAAACGATTCGCCTATCACTTTATCCAATGCATTGTGTCTGCCAACATCTTCATGCATGATTTCTAATACCCCGTCTAAACTAAAAAGTGCCGCTGCATGAAT
>DGBH01000179.1:50949-51339 GCA_002384205.1 Bacteroidetes bacterium UBA4009 | reverse complement strand
ATGTGATCTTCGAGTTCATACTCATCGCCTTCCACATAACCAGTGTGCGTGTAAACAATGTTGCCGTTCTGATCTATAAGAAATGTAACGGGAGGGTTAACTACATTAAGCGCTCGTTGCAAATCTCCATTTGGATCTAGGAGAACATCAAAATCCCAGTTAAATGCATTTACCATAGGTTTTACTTTGGCATAATTACGACTATCGTCCACACTCACGGCAACCAGTTCCATGTTGTATAATTCTTTCCATTCTTCTAAGTGCTCGTCCACATTTTTTAACTCTTTAATACAAGGCTTACACCAGGTAGCCCAAAATGAGATAACTGTTATTTTTCCGTTTTTACCATAATCGGCAATATTTACGTCCGTACCTTCTACATTTTTAAGG
>DGBH01000179.1:50341-50740 GCA_002384205.1 Bacteroidetes bacterium UBA4009 | reverse complement strand
AGAGTATTGTATTTTTTTGAGTGTGAATGTCTTGTTAGATCTAAGTGTCTACTATTAGGGGTTAATGCGTGAAACATAGGTCGCTAGCATAAGTTCGGATTAAAGAGACAATTTAGGTGTTTTGTGGTTACTTAGCTTCTGAATTTATTTTGAAGAAATGATACTTTTATTGACTGAAAGTACATTAGAATGTATATTGCGTCACTCTTATAAAAGCGTATTTAAAACAAAGATCAAGAAATGAAAAAGATAGGTATTCATTTAGGGCTGATGGGACTTTTGCTGATAGTTTTAGCCACAGCAACCATGTTTTTCTTACGTGTTTATACCAAACATGATGGAGAGCTTGTGAAAGTGAAGGATCTAGATGGTATAAAATCCAATAAAGCTATAGAAGTA
>DGBH01000179.1:2622-50140 GCA_002384205.1 Bacteroidetes bacterium UBA4009 | reverse complement strand
ATCTATTTAGTTATAAATACAGACAAGGTTCCTATGGTTATGATGCCAGACTTGGCAGAAAAAACATCTTTGCCGCAAGCGCAGAGTATTTTAAAAAGAGCCCATTTGAGGTTAGGTAAAATAATTAGGCAAATAGACGCCTCGGTGCGCACTAAAAATGATGAGCCGGTACTAGCACAATACGAATCAGGTACTAACCAGATCCTAGCCCCAGGAACATTGGTTGAGCGAAACTCTGAGATAGATTTAGTGATAGGTGTACCTGCTAATTATTTTGACAGTGATAGTACGGCTATAGATGTTGTAGATGAGTTACCGTAAATATTGTTGATGAATACGATACTAACCCTAACCGCCAGCCGTTTCAAAAAGATGAATAAAGGGATATTACTTTTTATAGCGTGCTTCATTTGTATTGGTTTTGCAAGCGCTCAAGTAACCACTTATCCCGTTGGCGATAACGCTGTCATCAAAAATTTTTTACATCTCAATCCTAATTATTCATTTCAAGATTACAACAAGTATAAATACAGCAAAAAGGACTCGTTATCGTTGCCTTTTTTTGATGACTTCTTTACCAGCCGTATTTATCCTGATAGCTCCAAATGGTTGAATAATCAGGTGTATATCAATAATGGATTTGGCAAGTATCCACCTACCTATAATGTGGCGACTTTTGATGCATTGGCATCCGATGGATTTCCGTATAACAATACCATTAATAAAGATTATAGTAGTGCTGGCGATAGTCTTATTTCACAACCGATTAATTTATTAAAGAACCCAATTTCGATACCTTATACCGTGGCCGATTCAATCATGCTGAGTTTTTACTATCAGCCTAACGGTAATGGCTACCACCTTAATAAGGAAGATTCTTTGTTCGTTTATTTTAAAGCGAAAAACGGTCTTTGGTTTAAGGTATGGGGAGTTGCAGGTCAAGCAAATAGTGAGGATTTTAAGCATGTAATTCTTCCCATTACAGATGTCAATTATTTACATGGTAATTTTCAGTTTATGTTTACTACTTACACAAGACAAGTGGCAAATGCAAATCATTGGAATATTGATTACGTATTACTTGATGAAGATAGAAAAAAGAACGAAGATTTTTATTACGATTACGCGATTCAATCGGTTCCTGCGTCATTGCTTAAGAATTACGCATCTATGCCATACAACCATTTTATTGTAAACCAAGCAAGTCAAATGGAAGACAAGGTTTATTTCAGAATTTCAAGCGTATATAACGAAGGGCTTAACATAGAGACAACGGCGCGAGATTCATTCAATGGCATAGAGATTTATTATAAAAATGAAACAGCCGCAAATAACTTATTACCGTTCAGCAGTAAAGAACGATTTTTAGATATTTACACTATACCGAGCTTGCCGGGCACTAGTCCTCTGGTAATTAATAGGTCTGTTTCTATCAAAGAAGGAGGCACACTTGAAAATGAGAATAAAGTGAATGATAAGTTGCTATCCAGTCAAGTATTTGATGACTACTATGCGTATGATGATGGCACTGCAGAAAGAGGCTTTGGATTTGATCAAAACATCAATCCGACGAATATAGAGGGGCAAATAGCATATGGTTTTGATGTTACAAAAAAAGATACCTTATACGCTATAAGTACGTTTTTTAACCAAGCTGTATTTGATGTATCCAGCCGCAGATTCAAATACCGAATATGGAAATCTCTAGAAGGAGTGAATAATGCATCCAGTGATGAGTTGATTTATGAATCGGAGCTAGAATATCCTGTCTACTCTACGCAAAATGAGAAACGTACCTTTCATAGTCATTATTTAGATACTACCTTGTTGATAGAGCCAGGCAGATATTATATAGGGTGGTGGCAGCAAGAAATGTATAATCTTAATGTGGGATGGGATATGAATTATGGGAATATTCGTGATCCAGAAAAACCGAATCTTAATCTCTATTATAAAGCAATTGAGAATTGGACGAATCAAGATTTACCCAACGGAACCTTGATGATGAGACCACACGTAGGTACCCGAAAAGATCTAAATGCAAGTATCTACACACCCAGAATAGAAGATAAAATAAGCCTATACCCTAATCCGGCGTCTAGCATTGTACATTTGGGTAAAGAATACAAAACTGCGCAACTAATTTCAATGAACGGTCAAATAATATGGCAAGATGCTAAGGTTGATACTATAGACGTAAGTGGCATCTCTTCGGGTATTTACTATGTGAAATTATTGAATGCAAAGGGTGAGCAATTCACCGCCAAACTTGTTATTATTGCACCGTAAAACAATTTTATTATGACTGATATCAACGTAGAAGAGCTTAAACAAAAACTAGACAACCACGAAGATTTCTTGCTTATTGACGTAAGAGAAGAGTGGGAATATCAAGACTATAATATTGGTGCCAAATCTATCCCTTTAGGTACAATTGCAGGTGCTATTGATGATTTGGATGAATGGATGGAAAAAGAAATTGTAGTACATTGTAAGTCAGGTGCTAGAAGTGCAGCAGCCAAAGATTTCATGTTAAAACAAGGCTTTAAAAATGTGCGAAACCTCACTGGAGGTGTGATGGAGTGGCAAGCCAAGTTCTCATAGCGCGGTGGCTTTCACCTAAATCAATAACATATACGGGAATAGCCATATTCCTAATTTCTCTTATGGTTTATTCTTCGTGTTCTACAACGGAGCATAAAGAAACCTATCTAAATCATAACCCTGATGTGAAGTATGTAGGCATAGAAACCTGTGCTTCATGCCATGAGGATAAACACTCTACCTTTATACACACAGGAATGGGGCTTTCTTTCGATAGCGCTACACAAGAAAAATCGTCAGCGGTTTTTAGTACCCAGCATAAAGTATATGATCGTAATTCGGATATGTATTACTATCCGTATTGGTCTAAAGATAAGCTTTTTATAAAAGAATTCAGACTAAGTAACCAAGATACGATCCATCAGCTAGACGTTCAGATTAACTACATTGTAGGTAGCGGTCAGCATACCAATTCGCATTTATTCTCAGAACAAGGCTATGTGTACCAAGCGCCCATTACGTTTTATGTACAAGACCAAAAATGGGATTTAGCACCGGGTTTTGAAAATGGCAATAATGCTAGATTTAGTAGAATTTTGAATTCCGAGTGTGTAAGTTGTCATAATGCCATGCCGCAATTAACTGCAGGATCGGATTATAAATTTACACAAATAGGAAAAGGTATCGACTGTGAACGTTGTCATGGGCCAGGAGAACTGCATGTGGCAGAACGCAAATTGGGTAAGGGTGCAGATGTCAAAAAAGGAATAGATCCTACAATTGTTAATCCGCGCAAGCTTTCTTGGGAACGTCAAATTGATCTGTGTCAACGATGCCACTTGCAAGGGCTTAATGTGCTAAAAGAAGGTAGAAAATTTACGGATTTCAAGCCGGGTATGGTTCTTAGTGACGTTTTTGAAATATACTTACCACAGTATGAAGGTGAAAATGGATCCTTTGATATGGCCAATCATTCGCAGCGCTTTCAAATGAGTGAATGTTTTGTTCAATCCAACAGTAAGACCTTATCATTTACTTGTATCTCATGTCATAATCCGCACATTAGTGTAAAGCAAACGGGTAAAGAGGTATATAATGCTGCCTGTAAAAATTGCCATCAGACAAAAAAATGTACCGAAATGGATGCCGCACTGCTAGCTGCCAAGCATAATTGCGTGTCGTGTCATATGCCTACCAATGGCTCGGTGGATATACCGCATGTAAGTGTACATGATCACTACATACGCAAACCCAAGTCTAAAGAGGATGTGCAGAACATGCAAAAACTGATTGGGTTATATGCAGTAAATAACTCGGCACCAGCTTTAGAAACACAAATACAAGCCTATCTGGAATATTGGGAGAAATTTGATAAAAATCCGTTTTACCTCACTAAGGCCTTTGAACTTTTAGCTACAACTAAAAATCCAAAACTATGGTTGAAATACTATTATTTAACGGAGAACTACGCTAAAGCTATTCAATTGAAATTAGAAAATGTGGAACTTACCGCTTGGGAAAATTTTATGTTGGGCGAAGCGTTTGGCAAGCAAAATCAAAAAAGTATTTCGAAATTTTACATTAAAAAAGCGTTTGAGCAAGATCGTACACAAGTGGTTATTGGTATGCAATTGTTCAAGTATTATCTGCGTGATGGCGAGCTAGTAAATGCCCAAAAGATAAGTAATTTGCTTCTAGCAGATTTCCCTAGGAATGGCAGTATCGTTAATTCTACGGCACAATTAAACATTATGCAAGGCAATTTATCGCAAGGCAAGCAGCGCATGGAATTGGCCTTAAAACTAAACCCAGATGATATCGATGTATGGCTTACACACTTTAATTATTTTGTGAAAGTAAGAGATAAACAAAAGGTAATTTATTGGGCAAAACGAATTCAATCTAAAAATCCTTCAGCACTTTCGGCCAAACAAGTAGCTCAAATAGTGGACAACATGACATAATAGTTATTTTTCATTTGAAATGTTCTGCCTAAAAAGATTTTCTTTGCACCAATGGCAATCATCATAACAGACGAATGTATTAATTGTGGGGCGTGCGAGCCGGAATGTCCTAATACAGCTATATACGAAGCAGGTGCAGAGTGGAAGATAGCTGATGGTACAGGGGTAACCGGCAAATACAAATTAGAAAACGGTGCACAAGTGTCCGTAAGCGATATACAACAACCAATTTCTGACGAGGTATATTATATAGTGCCTGATAAGTGTACAGAGTGTAAAGGTTTTCATGAAGAACCCCAGTGTGCTGCAGTATGTCCAGTAGACTGCTGTGTTCCAGATCCGGATCGGGTAGAATCAGAAGAGCAATTATTGGCACGTAAGGCAAGATTACACATTTAAAATAGTGCAAAAAGGGATTTGCCATATTGCTCAAATTCCGCTCAGAGGCGAGCCGCGAAGCGGGTCTGAGATGGTTTCACAACTCCTGTTTGGTGAGACGTATGTGGTCCTTAAGCAAGAGGGTGATTGGTTTTTTATAAAAATGGACTTTGATGGTTACGAAGGTTGGTTGAGTAAGTCAAGCGTTTATTGGTCTGAATCTAAGCCTATTTCTACACAAACTGATTTATATTTTAAGGGTAATAACGCATTATCTTCTGATGTTCTTATCTCTTCTATGGGGTCTGAGCTTTTTGTCTCTGAGGAAGGAGATAGAAAAAAGTCTTTTGACGATTTAGCAAAATCATTTTTAGGGTCACCCTATCTCTGGGGTGGCAGACATTTTAGTGGTATTGATTGCTCTGGTTATGTTCAAGTAGTTTATAAGTGTCTAGGTATAAATCTGCCTCGTGATGCCTCGCAACAACAAAAGGAGGGGAAACCACTATCGTTTGATAATTTATTCACTGGAGATTTGGTTTTTTTTACTAAAAACGAGCGTATAGTGCATGTTGGTATGGTTTTGGGGCAAGGCTTGATCATACATGCCCATGGAAGTGTGAGAATAGATAAGCTTACCAAATCGGGGATTATAAATAGCGATACGGGTGAGCAAACTCATGAATATCATTCAGCTAAGCGGCTGAGATAAATTTGGGCATTCTATAAAAAACACTCATATTGCAACCTCTTAATTTATGAGTCAGTCAAACGAAACTTGGGGTTCAAGAGTAGGTCTTATATTAGCTATGGCAGGTAATGCTGTAGGTCTTGGTAATTTCTTACGATTTCCGGTACAAGCAGTTCAAAATGGGGGAGGAGCTTTTATTATTCCTTACCTTATTTGCTTTTTATTAATGGGTATTCCGTTACTCTTCATAGAATGGTCTTCGGGCCGATTTGGCGGCCGATTTGGGAATCATAGTACGCCGTATATATTAGATTCTATGGTAAAAGGGCGCGTACTTAAGTACATAGGAGTTTTTGGTATTTTTACCAATATCGCTGTTGTTTCTTACTATGCATACATTGAGTCTTGGACGATGTCTTATGTCTATCACTCGGTAATTGGAACCTTCAATGGCATGAGCCAATCTGAAGTGGCAGGTTTCTTTGCATCATACACTGATATTTCGCAAACTACCACAGGCATACCTTATGAAGCCATAGTTTTTTACATTGTATGTTTAGCTATAAATACTTTTATCCTTTCTAAAGGACTTGGAGGAGTAGAAAAAGTAGCTAAAATTGGAATGCCACTACTTATTCTTTTTGGTATTGTGTTAGCAGTAAGAGGTCTTACCCTGGGGTCTAGCGGAGCTTCAGATGCATTTCCATTAGCCAATGCAATAGATGGTATTAATTTCTTATGGACGCCGCAATTAGATTCTATATGGAGTCCTAAAGTGTGGCTGGCCGCAGCTGGACAAATATTTTTCACCTTATCTGTAGGTATGGGTACGGTCCATTGCTATGCAGCCTATGTTAAAGAGAAGGATGATATCGCCTTAAATTCACTTTCAGCTGGTTTTATGAATGAGTTTGTAGAAGTAGTTTTAGGAAGTGCAATTGTAATACCTATCGCAGCAGGATATTTAGGTTTAGACTGGGTATTGAATAATGCAGGATTTGGTATGGCATTTCAAACTATGCCTTTCTTATTTCAACAATGGGGTCCTACACTGGCATTATTTGCTGGGGTGATGTGGTTTGGTCTTTTATTCTTTGCGGGTATTACGAGCTCACTCGCTATGGGTACGCCATGGATGGGCTTTATGGCAGATGAATTTGGATGGAGTAAAAATAAAGGAGCTTGGTCTTTTGGGCTTATTGCCCTAATACTAGGTTTACCTACCGTATTTTTCTTTAAAGAAGGCGTTTTTGATGATTATGACTACTGGGCAGGTACCGTTAGTTTAGTTGCGTTTGCTTTTTTTGAAGTCATCTTATTCTCTTGGGTTTTTGGTATTAATAAAGGATGGGATGAGCTTACACGTGGTGCGGATATAAAAATTCCTGTTGTATTTAAGTTTATTATGAAATATGTAACACCTTTACTTTTAGGATGGGTGTTCATATCAAGTTTACCAGATATCTACAATAACATTACGCATAAAGACACCTACAATAGAGAAGCATTTGCGACATCTTATTATGCAGAAAAAATTGGCGGAACTACTGATGAGGCTACGGTTAAAGAAGTTACAGAAAATCAAGTAGTGCTCAGTTTTACCAATACGAAAGTGAGTTTTGTCAAGGCTGAGAATAAAAAGATAGAAACACCATTTGAAGATCAAATTGTATACGAGTTTGAAGAAGGACAAATACCCTCGGTAATGGTAGGTCAAAAAATTCATGCAGGCGACGAAATAGCAATAGGAGAATTTACCAATAAAGTGTTTTATAAGAACATAGGTAGATTAATGCTTCTAAGTCTATTTGGGTTTATCTGTATTTTAGTGTACATGGCATTTAACAAACGAACCAAAGAAGGTAGAGCGACTGCTTAACTTACTAATAGTATAAATATGAACACATCAGCACTTATCACCATGATACTGGCCCAAGGGCTAGTAATAGGAGCAGCACTCTATTTCTTTTATAAAGTACTTACCACTCCACCAAAAGAGGAGCCAGATTCGTACTCAGAAAATGATGAAGAACCTAGATAAATAGTAATCGGAATAACGGAAATATATGAATTTATTACAAGATGTTAGTCAAAAGCTACCCAATGCTGCACCCGATGGTACTTTTGGGCTGTGGATGATAAGCCAAGTAGTCGTAACGCTCATAGTCTTTATTGGTGTCTACTACATTCTTAAACCTGTGTTTGGCAACAAAGACAGGGAAGATGAGAATGATGAGACGAAGGATCAATAACTTAAAAGGAGACTTGGCTGAAGCTTCTTAGAAGGTTTTACTGCACTTCAGATGTGACTTCATCTGCTACATCAGCGTCATCAACTGTTTCTTCAGAGTAGTCAAATAACTGTTTTCTGAAAGCTATAATGGTAAAAACTCCTATGCTTATAGCAGAATCAGCTATGTTAAAAACGGGTCTAAAAAACTGAAATCTTGTTCCTCCAAAATAAGGCACCCAATCTGGCCAAAAGGTATCTAGAAGTGGCAGGTAGATCATATCTACAACCTTACCCATAAACATAGGGGCATAGCCTCCGTCTGCTGGATTAAATTGTGCCACACTATGGTAGGTGCTCTCACTGAAAAATAAACCGTAAAAAAGAGAATCTAAAATATTTCCTAGTGCTCCTGCGAGTATAAGAGATACTAGCACAATCATCATCGTCTTAGCTCCGTCTCTAATAAGGCTAGATATGTAGTATACAATAATACCCGATGCAATAATTCTAAAAATAGTTAATAAGATTTTACCCCATTTTCCTCCCAAGGTTAGACCAAAAGCCATTCCGGGATTTTCTGTGAAATGAAGTTCAAACCAATTATGGAATATCATTTTACTCTCGCCTAAGGTGAAATTGGTTTTGATGTGAATTTTTAACCACTGGTCTAATAATAATACGATAAAAACAGTGACCGCAACTAAGACTACCTGCTTTTTTTTAAGGTCTATACTTTCCTGCAAGGGGATGATTATTTGTATTGATTTTTCTTTGCTTCTATACTTTGAGTAGTGTGAGGAACTGCTCTCAAACGTTCTTTCGATATTAAAATGCCAGTTACTTTGCAAATTCCATACGTTTTATTACCTATACGTACTAATGCCATTTCTAAACTATCAATGAACTTTTGTTGTCTCGCTGCTAATTGCCCAACACTTTCTTTTTGTTGTGATGCACTGCCATCATCTATTGCCACATAAGCACTAGCCGTATCGTCTGTACCGTTTTCGTTATCGTGCTTAATCTGGTTTAACAGATATTTTAATTCGGTCTTAGCGCTCTCTAATTTGTTTAAAATAATTTCTTTAAACTCTGCTAAGTCTGCATCGCTGTATCTATGTGTTTCTTCCATCTTATTATTATTTAGATAATTGTATTTTAAGAATATGTGTATCGATATCTATGGTGTCAGTGCCAGTCAATTGGTCAACGCATATTAAATCGTCTGCCAATATTTCTCCGCAAATATATTCATTATAGGAATTCAATGCATTTTGGATGTAATGGTGGTTTTCTAGGTTTACTTTTATCTTGTCAGTAACCTCAAAATCTTTGTCTTTTCGTAGGTTTTGTATTTTATTAACCAACTCTCTAGCAATACCTTCTGTTTTAAGATCCTCCGTTAATTCAAGATCAAGTGCCACGGTATAATTGGCATCTGACATGATTTGCCATCCAGGAATATCTGCCGTTTTAATCTCAATATCTTCTGCAGTGAGGGCATAATCTTGACCATTTGCATTGATGGTTACAGAAGATCCGTTTTCAAGTTTGCTAATCAATTCATTATCAAAGTGGGCTATTTCATCAGCGACAGTCTTCATGTCTTTTCCTACCTTGGCTCCTAAAACCTTAAAGTTGGCTTTACATGATTTCTTAATAATACTTGAATTCTTATCGATAATCTCAATTTCTTTGATATTAACTTCAGACTTGATTACCTCTTGTACTTTTTTAAGATTCTCTGCAAACTCATCACTTAATGCTGGTATAATCGCTTTGCTTAGCGGTTGACGTACTTTTATCCCTTCCAGTTTTCTTATACGTAAGATGAGTGAAGTGATACGCTGAGATATTTCGATCTGTTTTTCTAAATCTATATTTATAAGGGCCTTATCAGCTACCGGAAAATCTTGCAGGTGTACAGACTCATCTGTAAACATCAAGTCTTGATACATATTGTCAGCATAAAATGGACTAAAGCTACACATGAGCTTAGCTATACTGGTCAAGCAGGTATGCAGCGTTTGGTAAGCCGCTATTTTATCGTTGCTTAGTTCCCCTTTCCAAAAACGGCGGCGATTAAGTCTAACGTACCAATTACTTAAATCATCGATTACAAAATTTTGAATAGCACGCGTTGCTTTGGTGGGCTCATAGTCATCCATTGCCTCAGAAACAAGCAATATTAGTGAATTCAACTTGGATAAGATCCAGCGGTCTAATTCCTGTCTTTCTGCCAAAGGAACTTCCGCTTCTTTATTGGTAAAACCATCAATATTGGCATACAAAGCATAGAATCCGTAGGTATTATGCAAGGTGCCAAAAAACTTACGTTGCGTTTCTGTAAGACCCTCTATGTCAAATTTTAAATTATCCCAAGGCGCAGAATTGCTTAGCATGTACCAACGTATTACATCAGCACCGTAATTTTCTACTGCTTTAAACGGATCTACGGTATTACCTAGTCGCTTAGACATCTTGTTACCGTTTTTGTCTAATACCAGCCCATTAGCCATTACGTTTTTAAAGGCAACAGAGTCATTTAGCATCACAGATATAGCGTGCAGGGTAAAGAACCATCCACGCGTTTGATCTACGCCTTCGGCAATAAAATCAGCCGGGTAATTCGTTCTGTCCTCTACTTTTTCCTTGTTTTCAAATGGATAGTGTAATTGAGCATATGGCATTGCTCCAGAATCAAACCAAACGTCAATAAGGTCTGTTTCTCGTTGCATCGGCTTGCCCGTTATAGATACCAGTATTACGTCATCAATAAACGGTCTATGCAAATCAAATTCTGGGGTAATGGTATTGCTCGGCATAAAACCTGCAGTTACCGCTTTTTCAACCTCGGTTCTTAATTGTTCTATAGAGCCTATGCAAATCTCTTCTTCACCATCGGTGGTTCGCCAGATCGGTAACGGCGTACCCCAATAGCGGCTTCGGCTTAAGTTCCAATCTACAAGATTTTCAAGCCAATTTCCAAATCTACCTTCTCCAGTGCTTGCAGGTTTCCAGTTGATCGTTTTATTCAATTCGATGAGGCGATCTTTTACAGCAGTAGTTTTAATAAACCAGCTTTCTAAAGGGTAATAGAGAATAGGCTTATCAGTTCGCCAGCAGTGTGGGTAGCTATGCTCGTATTTTTCTACCTTAAAGGCTTTGTTGTCTGTTTTAAGCTTAATTGCAATTTTAACATCGGCAGTCATATATCCAGCTGCAGATTCATCTTCGTCTTTGTAATTTTTAACATACAAGCCTGAGAACTCTTCCATACCAGCCACAAATTTTCCGGTTTTGTCTACAAGCGTCAATGAACCAATGCCATTTTGCTTAGCAGCGATATAATCGTCACTACCAAAACTAGGAGCTAGGTGAACTATACCAGTTCCATCTTCTGTAGTTACAAAATTAGCACCAATTACTTCAAATGCGCGTCCATCTTCTGGCTGATGGTAGGGCATAAGCTGCTTATATTTTAATCCGATTAGATCATTTCCTTTTAATCCCTTAACTATCTCAAAAGGGATTTGCTTATCACCTGCCGCATAATCGGCAAGGTTAAGCTCACTGTTCTTCTCAGAAAAATATTTTGAAAGAAGCTTGGTGGCTAGAATAACTGTAATTTTTTCAAACGTGTACTGATTATAAGTTTTAACTACTGAATAATCAATTTTAGGACCAACGCCTAATGCCGTGTTACTTGGCAAAGTCCACGGTGTGGTTGTCCATGCAATGAAAAACGTGTTTCCCCAATTATGGTCTAATCCCATGCTGGCAGGAGTGCTCATTTGAAATTGAGCCACAACGGTAGTGTCCTTTACGTCTTTGTAAGTGCCAGGCTGGTTAAGCTCATGCGAGCTAAGACCCGTGCCAGCAGCAGGAGAGAAGGGCTGTATGGTGTGTCCTTTATATAAAAATCCTTTTTGATGTAATCGCTGTAATAAGTTCCATACAGACTCAATGTACTCGTTTTCGTAAGTAATGTAAGGATTATCTAGATCTACCCAATATCCTATTTTTTCGGTCAGGTCATCCCAAATATCCTTAAACTGTAACACGTCTGCTCGGCATGCCGCGTTGTAATCTTCTACGCTTATTTTGGTACCAATATCTTCTTTGGTTATACCTAGTTTCTTTTCTACTTGTAACTCTATGGGTAAACCGTGCGTATCCCATCCAGCCTTGCGCTCAACTTTAAAGCCTTTTAAGGTTTTGTATCTGCAAAAAACGTCCTTTAGTGATCGACTGATAACGTGATGTATGCCAGGCATACCGTTAGCAGAAGGAGGCCCTTCGTAAAAAACGTAGGTGTCTTTACCTTCACGGTTAGAAATACTTTTTTCGAATACATGATTATTTTTCCAATACGCGAGTACATTTTTTTCTGTACTGGGTATATCCAATTGCTTGTATTGTTGATATATAGTTGCGTTGGCCTTTGACGACATAATCTCTACTTAGATAAAGTGTGCAAAGGTAATAATTTTGAATGCTTATTTCTGAGTAATAGAAAGGAGATATCCTAGGAATCTGTGTCTTTCTATTTTTTTCTAAAAAAAAGGTGTTTAATTAACCGATTTATACGTCTTTCTCACTATCAAAAGATAAGAGCAAAGCAGGCAATAGTAGCAAGTTAGATAACAGGGCAACGAATAAGGTGATTGCGGTAAATAGTCCCAAGGCTATAGTTCCTCCAAAGTCAGAAAAAACAAATATAATAAAGCCAAAGAATAAAATTACGGCGGTATAAATCATACTTGTACTAATTTCTTTCTGAACCTTTTGAACTGCAGCTGGCACAGAGCCTAATGCCTTTAGCTCCATCTTATATTTAGTGAGAAAATGGATAGAGAAATCCACAGCTATTCCAAATGCCACACTAAATACCAACACTGTACTTGGTTTAAAATTAACGCCAAAGAATCCCATGATTCCAGCGGTAAATAACAGTGGAATGATATTAGGAACTATTGAGATTAAAATCATTTTCCACGATTTAAATATACTCGCCATAAGCAAAGAAATAATTAAAAAAGCGATGGCTAAACTCAATAATAGATTACGAATGAGGTAGTCATTGCCTTTGAGGAAAATAACACTGGTGCCTGTTATGGCGATATCGGTTTTTTGCGCACTATCTAATTCGACGTAGGTAACGATGGGGTATGAATAGTAAGTGGTGTCAGCCATTTGCGTGCTAGAATCGTAGTATATTTCCTGTATAGAATCAGTAAATATATCTTCAGTGCTTTTGGCAAAATTAAAAATGGTATCAGCAGTAAGGTATACCCGTTCTTTTAGTTCTTTAATGCGAACACTGCCAACGTCCGCCATTTGCACACTTATCCTTGCTTTGCGATTTTCTTTATCTACTAAACTGCTCAGCATACCTTCATTGGTTTCGTTCTTGGGCACAGCACTCATGATATTTCCTAAATCAAGTACACTTGGAACGGCGTATCTTCGAACATCACCATCATAGTACGCCTGATTTAAAAATTTTAAGGTTTGTGCTACAGACATCGGTTTACTGAATTCTTCAAATTCAGATAGTTGACGTTCAAGTCTATCTATATTCATTAATGTTCTCACTTGAGAAACACCTTGTTCTTTTTTTGTATCAATAACAATCTCAAATGGCATGACACCATTTATATTTTTCTCAAAAAACTTAAGATCGGTATATAGCTTGTCTGACTTGGAGATGTCGTCTACCATGTAGCCTATATTCTTCAGCTTAGACATGCCTATTAGTGAAGTGATAATAAAAAACAGGGTGGCCATATAGATAGTTCGTTTTCTGGTTTGAACTAAACTAGAAATTTTATCTATTAATTGATTTAAGAATTTGTAATCTAGGTGTTTTACATGTTTCTCTTTAGGCACGGGTAAATAGCTAAAAAGAACAGGTATAAGGATAAGCGAAATCACAAACACCGCCATAATTGCAAGGAAAGAGGTAAGGCCGAATTCCTGCAATACGGAGCTACCCGTTAATACAAATACTCCAAATCCAACAGCCGTAGTTAAGTTGGTAAATAATACGGCTCTACCTACTTTGGAAATTACGCGTTGAAGTGCTTTGATCTTGTTATTATGACTACGGTATTCCTCGTGATATTTGTTGAGTAGATAAATGCAATTTGCTATTCCTATTACTACAATAAGTGGAGGCAGTAAACCAATAAACATGGTGATTTTGTATCCTAATAACACTAGAATGCCCATACACCATACCACACCTATTATTACAGTTAGTAGCGAAAATGCCAGTGTTGGAAAACTTCTGAAGAAGAATAAGAGAATTAATGAGGTGATCAGCATAGAAATTAGGGTGAATTGCACTAACTCCTGCTGTATCATTTTTGACATTTTTGTTCGAATAAATGGCAAACCAGAGAAATGCACTTCTACATTTTCTTCGGCGCATACTTTCTCAATTTTTTCTTGTAATCCAGAAACGAAGGCTACCCGATCTTTGGTATCTAGTATTGTTTTTTCTAGAGTAATAGCCATAAGGCTGAAGTTGCTACTGTCCTTGAAAAGAAGTCCTTCGTAAAAGCGTAGGTTCTTTAATGCTCCAAAAAGACTATCTAGTTCAGCTTGTGTTTGAGGTTTGGCTTGCACAAAATCTTGCGCATAAAATTTAGAAGTAGAAAAACTGTCTTCTTCATAGTATTCTATAACCGTTTCTTTTTCAAGTGATTTTAAATTAGCGATAGAAAGTACTTGCTTTATGTTGGCCGTGGTATCTAACTCATGGGTTAGATCATACCATTTATTAAAAAAAGAAAGTTGATGAATTTGTTCAGAGTTAATGCCTACAACCATCACACTCCCATCATCTCCAAACGTTTTTTTAAATTCTTTGTAGGCTAAATTGTCTAAATCGTTGTCCGGTATAAATTTAGGATTGTCATAGGCCAACTGAACTTGAGAGGCTTTATAGCCCATAAGTATAGTGGTGCAAATTAGAAATAAGATTAATGCTAATCTATTTCTGAGTATGGTGTTGGCTATATTTTCCCACATATTAAAAAGGTTGCAAAAGTAGTTATATGGGTTGCAAAAGCAAGTACGTTAAATAGGTCGGAATAATGAATTAAATGTAGGAAGAATTTTCTATTGGAATAGTTAAGGAGATAAATTACAACTCTTGGATATTAAGAGGACTAATGTCATATCCATTTAAAAAGTCTTTGATGTACATCTGACGTTTTCCTTCTATCTTAATTTCATCAAAGTGCACGATGCCATCAGAAACCCAAACGCCTAGATATGATTTCCCGTCTGTGATAAATGAACCTCTATCATGTGCGTGGTTCATCGGATGAAAACTCGCATTGTACACTTTCATTTTTTTATGATCAAAAGTGCAATGAGCTAGAGGATAAGGGCTTAGACCTCGAACTAAATTTACGATATCTAAACCTTTACAGTCCCACTGCAGTTCAGTATTAGCGGGGTGTAATTTTGGTGCATTTTTATCTTGATCAGATTCTGGCTGCGGAATTTCTTTTAGCTCACCTGTGATCACTTGTTCCAAGGTTTCAATTATGGCATCAGTTCCTACATGCATTAGCTTATCGTGTAACGTTCCAGCGTTATCTTCTTGTAGAATAGTGCAGGATTTCTGAACCAAAAGATTACCAGTGTCTATTTCATGTTTCAGTTTAAAAGTACTAACTCCAGTGCTTGTTTCTCCATTTATAATGGCCCAATTAATGGGAGCTGCACCTCTATAATGGGGCAGGAGTGAGGCGTGTAAGTTAAATGTACCCAGTGATGGCATGTCCCAAACTAATTCGGGTAGCATTCTGAAAGCAATTACTATCTGCAAATCAGCATGGTATGCTTTTAGGTCATTAAGAAAATCAATGTTTTTAAGATTAGCTGGTTGCAGGCAAGGAATATTTTTTTCACGTGCATACTCCGTAACTGGTGTAGCAAGCAGTTTCATTCCTCTGCCTGCAGGTTTGTCGGGAGCAGAAACAACAGCAACTACATTATATCCTTCATCTATGATGCGAGCTAAGTGAAAACGCGCAAATTCCGGGTTTCCTAAAAAGACAATTCGTAGTTCAGATTTTGCTTTATGCACTAGTGAATACTATTAAATATTCTACTCCAACGTATGCGTGAAAATATGTTTTTTGAATAGCGTTTCATGCCTTCAGGGCTTCTATGAAATAGGGTATTGTTGTCTTCTGGCTCAATACTCATCCATATAAATAAAGCTTTACCTACTACGTGATCTTCTGGAACAAAACCCCAAAAACGAGAATCTGCAGAGTGATGTCTGTTATCGCCCATCATAAAGTAATAGTTCATTTTAAAGGTATATTCTGTTATCTGCTTGGTGCCTATGTAGAATAAGCCATCTACCATTCTGAAGTCTAGATTATCTTCATAAAGTCGAATAGCTGTTTCATAGATAGCGTATGTATTCGAATCTAATTTAATACTTGAGCCTTTCTGAGGTATGTAAAGGGCACCGAAATTATCTACCGTCCACTTATTGGTTTTACAATATTCGGGTAAGTTTACGGTAGCATTATAATCGTCTACCACTGGTTGAATACTTACTACCCCTGGAGTATTTTTAAGGTCTATAATATTTTGCTTAGTTAGCTGCATCAAATAGCTTCCCTCACCATTCGTCTGATCAATCTCAGATATATTTAACTTTTCGTAATCTTTAAACGAAAGTGTATTAGATAATTGTACCACATAGGAACTTTGTCCATGAACGGCTACGGCTGTTGCTTTACCATTTATATATACTTTTCCATTGACTATTTTTAAGGTATCGCCCGGAATTCCAATACATCGTTTGATATAATTTGTTTTCTTATCGGTAGGATGCGCAAATGAGTTTTGGGTAATAAGTTCGTATGGATAGTTGAAAACTACGATATCATTGTTCTTTATCTTTTGAAAACCTGGCAATCTATAAAAAGGTAATTTAAGCGCCTCCGAGTATGCTTTCCCGCCTATTACGGGCATCTCTTGATGAACGAAAGGGAAAGATATAGGCGTCATAGGAACACGTGCACCATAGTTCATCTTACTCACAAATAAAAAATCACCTCTAAGCATGGATTTCTCCATTGATGATGTCGGTATTTGATACGCTTCAATAAAGAAAGTTCGTATAAGGGTGGCTGCAATTATGGCAAACATACCCGCATCTATCCACTCGCCACCGGCTACATTTTTTCTATACTTATAACGGAACATATAATACACCCATATGGCGACTTGCCAAAACACTAGGTATATCAATGGGCTTACAAAACCAGCGTCTGTTTGCGTAAGTAAAAGTATAAACGTAAGTATGTTTACAATCGTAAATATAACATAGAATATAGCCGCACGCTTACTCAGTAGTTTCCAATCTTCCTTGAAGTTAATTTTCATTTAGTTTATTTTTTTATCAAAAATTCAATAATTCTTTCATGGTGTAAACACCTTTTTTACCTTGCATCCATTCTGCAGCCAACATCGCCCCTTGGGCAAAACCCAATCTACTTTTTGCGTTATGGATTAACGTTATTTCATCAATAGTACTCTCGTAGGTTACTTGATGAAAACCTGCAACATCAGGAGCTCGCTTACTCAGTATTTGCAAATCAAACGGTGTTAATTTGGCTTTTTCTCCTTCTAGAAGACCAACGTATTTCTTTTTTCTATCAATAGAATCTAAAATTCCTTCAGCCAGAGTAACCGCGGTGCCACTTGGGTGGTCTAATTTTTGTAAATGATGCGTTTCCGTCATGCTTACCTCATAGTCAGGAAACCCATTCATTATATTAGCCAACCTTTCATTCATATGAAAAAGAATATTGACACCAACACTAAAATTAGTGGCGGTAAAAAGTCCTTTATTATTTTTGAGTGCTAAGTCTGCTAATTGTGTATAGTGTTCGTACCATCCAGTGGTTCCGACGATAATAGGTGTATTCGCTTCAAAACATTTGTGAATGTTAGCAACAGCAGCATCCGGTTGTGTAAACTCAATCGCAACATCACTTTCATCGAGTTCTTGAATGTTAAAATCAGAAGAATCTATAATAGTTGCTATGGTATGACCACGCTCTAATGCCAACTTTTCGATGGTTTTACCCATCTTTCCATATCCTATTAATGCTATGTTCATTTAATCCAGAACAAAACAACATATTTTTTTCCATTTAAGAAGGATAAAATAGAAATGAGACCAAAGTAATAGCGTCTTTTTTCTTACTCACCTAGTATATCTTAACCCATGTAAACTTTCATATTCTTTCCTTTATTTGCCAAACTAAATTAAAGCATTGAAAAAAAGAAAAATAATTCCTAAAAAGGGCGTTAAAAAAAGTAATAGCGGCAATAAAATATGGGGAGTAGTATTAATTGTATTATTTTTTGGAATAACCGCGGGTTACTATATTCTCTTTAAAGGTAATACCGATGCTTCCGACGGCGAATATTTTTATATTAAATCGACAGACAGCTATAATCAAGTTCTTGAAAATCTTACGTATCATCATATTGTAAAAAACATGGAGTCATTTAATCTAGTGGCTAATCAACTTGATTTATCTACAAAGTTTAAAGCCGGAAAATACAAACTAGAAGCAGGGATGTCTAATATAGAGTTGGTACGAAAAATAAGAAATGGTGGTTGGGAGACGACTGTAGCCAAGCTCAAATCTGAAATGACACGTGAGCAAGTCATAAACTATCTTGCTGAAAATACAGAAGCAACAAAAGAAGAGTTAATAGATGCAATGAACGGTCCTTGGCTGACTGAAAATGGGTTTAGCAATGAAAATAAATGGTGTATTTTTTTACCAGATCATTATCACCTTAATTGGGCAAGTCCAGCAAAAAAAACAATTAATCGCTTTGTAGAGGAATATAATAAATATTGGACCGTAAATCGAAAAGCACAAGCACAAGAAGAGGGTCTTACATCCAAAGAAGCTACTATTCTGGCCAGTATTGTAGATGGTGAAGCTATCTATGCAGATGAGATGCCTATTATAGCAGGGTTATATCTAAATAGGGTGCGAATAGGAATGCCATTGGGAGCTGATCCTACCATTTGGTTTGTAATTGGAAAAGGTGAGCGACACAGACTGCGCTATGCGGATTTAAAAGTACCTCATCCTTATAATACGTATCTCAATAAAGGATTACCTCCGGGACCTATTTTTTGTCCTGATAAGCGCGCTATTGATGCTGTCATTAAACCTAAAAGTCATAACTTTTATTATATGTGTGCCAAGCCAGATGGTTCTTTGCGCCATGCCTTTGCGAATGGACTGGATGAACATAATAGAAATGCAGTAGCTTATCGAAAAAGTTTAGATAAAAAAGGAGTAGTAAGGTAAGAAACTGAAGCTAAAAAAAAATCCTCCTCAAGTTATCTTGAGGAGGATTTTTAAGTTTATAGGATAAAGAAATTATCTTCTCGTTCTGCGTTTAGCACCATGACTTCCGGAAGGTCTTTGGCTGCTTCTAGGAGCACCTTCACGTGGTCGTGAATCACGACTTCCACTTCGGTCACCACCTTTGTATCCTCCGCCTTCGCGACTTCCACTTCGGTCACCACCTCTGTATCCACCACCATCACGACTTCCACCTCGGTCACCACGATCTCCACCGCCACTTGGGCGAGGTGAGCTTTCTTCAATAGATATTTCTCTACCGTTAAACTCCATGTCTTTAGCAGCACGTTGTAAGTCGGAAGTATGTCCACTTTCCATTTCAAAGAAAGAGAACATTTTCATTATTTCTATTTGTCCAATTTCAGGTGTAGCACCACCTAGGTTACTGTTGATCATTCCCATCAGTATCTTAGGACTCATCCCATCTTTGTTACCCTGGTTTATAAAGTAGCGTGTCATGTTTGAAGCAGTGGTGTGCGGCTTACGCTCACTTCTTTCAGATCTTTCGCCTCTATCTCGGTCTCTTCTTTCTCCTCGCTCAGGTCTTTCTCTTCTGCCACCTCTGTCGTCATCTCTGTCGTTTTCTCGTTCACGACTTCTCTCTCTCTCTCTTGGGTCAGAAGTTTTATTTAAGTCTGGAGCATCTCTGTAGTAGTCTAAGAATCGATTAAATTCGGTAGATACTATTTTTTTCAATACTTCTTCCTTGGTCATATCCTCAAACATTTCATAAATCTGAGGTAAGAAACTATCGATATGGCTATTGGCTATTTCGGTTTCTTTTATATTATCTATAAGGTTGAATAACTGTTTTTGGCAGATGTCTTTACCGTTAGGAATCGGAACTTTTTCAAATTTACGACCTATTTTTTTCTCTAAATAACGAAGTCTACTTTCTTCCTTGGCTGTAAGGAGTGATATAGAATATCCTTCGTTATTGGCTCTACCTGTTCTTCCACTTCTATGCACGTATACGGCGTCTTCGTCAGGTAATTTATAGTTTATTACGTGAGTAAGTTCGTTTACATCTAGTCCACGCGCAGCAACATCCGTAGCAATAAGCAATTGCAATTGACGATTACGAAATCTATTCATTACATAGTCGCGTTGCGCCTGTGACAAGTCGCCGTGCAATGCATCTGTGTTATAACCATCTTCTGCTAATCGTTCTGCTACTTCTTTAGTTTCAGCCCGGGTTCTACAGAAAATAATACCATATATATCAGGTGCTATATCCACTGCTCTTTTAAGCGCAGGATAACGGTCTCTTGAGTTTATTTTATAGTATTGGTGAGTTACGTTAGTATTGGTTTCTTGCTTACTACCTGCCGATATTTCGAACGGATCGGTCATGTATTTCTTGCTCAACTTAAGCATGTCTGGCGGCATGGTAGCTGAGAAAAGAAGTGTTTGCTTATCCTTAGGCGTATTCCCCAGAATGGCATCTAAATCTTCTGCAAATCCCATGCTGAGCATTTCGTCAGCCTCATCTAATACAAGGAATTCTACAGTCTCAAGGTCTAGTTTATTCCTTTTTACAAGGTCAAGAGTTCTGCCAGGTGTGCCAACAACGATATCACAACCTCTCTCTAGTTTCTTGATTTGGCTCATAATATCTGCACCACCATACACAGCCACTACTTTAAATCCAGGAATATTCTTACTGTAGGATTCGATGTCAGCTGTTATCTGCAGACCAAGCTCACGTGTGGGGCTCAAAATGATGCATTTAACCCCTTTTTTGGAGGTGTCAATTTGATTAAGAATGGGCAAACTAAAAGCAGCAGTTTTACCTGTGCCTGTTTGCGCAAATGCGATTAAATCTTGTTTGGATTCCAATACCTTTGGTATTGCAATTTCTTGAATAGGCGTAGGTTTTTCATAACCAAGCTCTACTATGGCATCTAAAATCTCCGATTTTAGACCCATTTCTTTGAATGTACTCATTTTCTATATGTTTAGTATAGCAATAGAGCACATCCCCTTACCCGACGAGGTAATTTAATTTACGACAGTGGTGCTCCGCTGCTAAAATTTGGTGCAAAGGTAGGTTATTTTTTTTATAATTTAACTGACTATCAATAAAATAAAGAAAATCAAACTAATAGTACTCGGAATAACTATGAAATAAAGTCGTTTCACTAAAACACTCATTAAATTAATTTAATGAGTGTTTTTATATGATCTATACAATTATAGCTCTTATTTTTTGTTGTCTAAAGCTGCTTTGACAAATCTCACGAATAACGGATGGGGTTCATCTACAGTACTCTTTAACTCGGGATGATATTGTACACCTACAAACCATGGATGTGTTGGTATTTCTACTACCTCTACTAAGTTGTTATCTGGGTTAATTCCAACGGCTTTCATACCCATCGATTCAAATTTTTCCAAGTACGTATTGTTAAATTCAAATCTATGTCTGTGTCTCTCTGAAATCATTTGCTTACCGTATGCGGTATACGATTTTGAGCCCTTTTCTAACTTACATTTATAAGCGCCTAATCGCATGGTTCCGCCTTTTTTACTGATTCCTTTTTGACTTTCCATAAGGTCAATAACGGGATCTTTAGTTGTTATCATTTCAGTGCTATGAGCTGTTTTAAGACCAAGCACATTACGGGCATATTCTATTACTGCGCATTGCATGCCTAGACAAATTCCAAAAAAAGGAATATTATTCTCACGTAAATATTTGATAGTGCTAATTTTACCTTCTATACCTCTGTCTCCAAAACCGGGTGCTACCAATACTCCATCTAAACCTTTTAATTTTTCTTCTATGCTATCTTCATGTAAATTTTCTGAAGACATTAAGGTAAGATTAACCTTACACTCGTTAACAGCTCCTGCGTGAATAAATGCCTCGATAATAGATTTGTAGGCATCTGGTAATTCAATGTATTTCCCTACCAGTCCTATGTTTACCTCGTTCTTTGGGTGTTTTAATTTGAATAAGAAGTCTTTCCAGCTATCCAAATCTGCATCGCTTGTTGATGGGAGACGAAGTTTTGCTAGCACTACTTTATCTAGTTTTTCCTTTTCCATAAGTAAAGGAACCTCATAAATAGTAGAAGCATCAATACTTTCGATAACAGCATTTTGATTTACATTACAAAATAAAGATATCTTACTTCGTACTTCTTTACTTAATTTATGTTCTGTTCGACATACTAAAATATCGGGTTGTACACCAGCTTCCAGAAGTTTTTGTACTGAATGTTGAGTTGGCTTGGTTTTTAGTTCTCCAGCTGCTTTTAAATAAGGAACAAAAGTCAGATGTATAACCACCGAATCATCGCTACCTAATTTACGCTTAAGTTGTCTAACAGACTCCACATAAGGGAGAGATTCTATATCGCCAACAGTTCCTCCTAATTCGGTGATTATAATGTCAAACTCACCACTATCACCTAGAATTTTCATTCTACGTTGTATCTCATCTGTTACATGTGGTATAATTTGAACTGTTTTTCCTAAATATTTTCCTTCGCGTTCATTGTCGATTACCGTTTGGTAAACACGTCCAGTGGTTACGTTATTGGCTTGGGATGTTGGTACATTTAAAAAACGCTCATAATGACCAAGGTCTAGATCCGTTTCGGCCCCATCATCGGTCACATAACACTCACCATGTTCGTATGGATTCATAGTTCCTGGATCAACATTTAGGTAAGGGTCAAATTTCTGAATCGTAACCCGGTAGCCACGCTTTTGAAGAAGCTTTGCCAGAGAAGCTGAAATGATTCCTTTTCCTAGAGACGATGTAACTCCTCCAGTAACAAATACGTATTTTGTGTCCATAAATTTTGTTGTTTTTAAATGTTCAAAAAAGGAAAAAAGACCGTTTGAATAAACGAAAGACTCTCCGCGTTTGTACGGTTGTCAAAAGTAAGGGAAAGGAAACCGTAAAATGCGTAATCTTCTTTTTTGAATTTCAATATCTTTTCAACATCTCAAGTGTGTTAGCTACTACAGATGTTTGTTCCGTTGTAATCCCTCGTAATCTTTAATTAATTTATGCTTGAAAAGATCACGTCAATGAATATAAATATCCTTTTAATACCTCTTTAAAACTTAACTAAGTGATTTTTGCTTTAATAGGCTCTCTACTTTTGCTAAATCTTCAGGTGTATCTACTCCAATCATTTGATTTTCTGTAACCATGGCAGAAACTACAATGTGGTTTTGGACCCAACGAAGTTGTTCTAGTCTTTCAACCTCTTCTAGCAACGATGCATCTAGATTTTTAATCTCTTCAAACGCGGTTGCTGTAAAGGCATAAATACCTATATGTTTAAATGCAACCTCGGGTCTAAACTCATCCATAAACGGTACTGGCGAACGGCTAAAGTAGCATACATCACAAAAACCTTCATCAAACGATGTAGGGACAGCTTTTACGATGTTTGTATTTCTATAATCTTCCTCATTATTAATAGGTTGAATAAATGTTAGTACATCTACATCTTCTTCTTCAAAAAGGTCAAGCATTCTGTTAATATCCATTGGAGAAATCAATGGTTCATCTCCTTGTACGTTGATGATTACGTCATATTCTGTGCCATCAGAGGCTAAAATTTCCATGGCTTCTTCACAACGTTCCGTACCATTTTGAGGTTCATCAGAAGTGAGTATAGCTTGACCGTCAAATGATTCAACCATTTTGACAATTTCTTCACTATCCGTTATGACAAAAACCTCAGTTGCATCACTTTTTTCAGCTGCTTCATATACCCACTGAATCATTGGCTTACCCAATATAAGTGCTAAAGGTTTATTGGGGAAACGAGTAGACTCTAATCTACATGGAATTAATACTACACTATTCATTTTAGGTAAAGTTAGTTAAACGGTTAGGTGATGATAATTGCTCTTTTTATAAAGAATAAGGATAAAAATAGGCGGGATGTTTTTATATAAAATTTTCGGGAAAATATCATGTCTAACATTCTGTTCAATAGTTAATTAGACTTCTCTATTTACATCCCACTGCTCCAGATAATCTGCCACTCTACGAACAAACATACCTCCCAAAGCGCCATCTACCACTCTATGGTCGTAAGAATGTGATAAAAACATTTTATGACGAATGCCTATTAGGTCTCCGTGTTCAGTTTCAATGACTGCTGGTTTTTTAACAATTGCACCCATAGCCATTATAGCTACTTGTGGTTGGTTAATGATGGGAGTTCCTAGTATATTTCCGAAAGTACCTACGTTGGTTACGGTGTATGTTCCACCTTGTATTTCATCGGGTTTAAGTTTGTTATTTCGTGCTCTGCCGGCTAAATCATTTACAGACTTGGCTAAGCCAGTAAGATTCATAAAATCAGCATTCTTAATAACAGGTACTATTAAGTTACCACTTGGAAGAGCTGCTGCCATTCCTATATTTATATTCTTATGTTTGATGATTTTATCTCCGCTTACGGAAATGTTTATCATAGGAAAATCTTTAATAGCCTTTGTTATAGCTTCTATAAAAATAGGAGTGAAGGTGAAATTTTCGCCTTCACGTGCTTTAAAATCATCTTTAATTTTATTTCTCCAATTAACAATGTTGGTGACATCTGCTTCCACAAAAGAAGTTACATGTGGTGAGGTATGCTTGCTCATTACCATGTGATCAGCAATTAGCTTCCGCATTCTGTCCATTTCGATTAACTCATCTCCTGGGGCTAGATTAATGGGAGTAGCTGCATGAGAAGTAGCATTGTTGACGGGTGCTGGGGTATTCGCTTGAGTTGTCTGAGCTAAAGGTTGAGAAGTTACAGGTGCTACACTACCGTTTTTCACAAAAGCTAAAATATCTCTTTTGGTAACTCGGCCTTCTTGACCTGTACCCGATATTTTTTCTAATTGATCCATAGAAACTCCCTCTGTACGCGCAATATTCATAACGAGTGGAGAATAGAATCTGTCACTAGTAGATGGGGCATGAGTTGTAGTTGCTTGTTGAGCAACAGCGATGGTGTTTTCAATTACAGCTATTGGTTCCGGAGTTGAAACCTTTTCCGTTGGAGTAGCAACAGCAGCGACACCACTTGTGCTAATGATAGCTATCGGTTCGCCTACTTTTACCACATCTCCTTCGTTATAAAGCTTTTGAATTAATACGCCAGATTCCATACTAGGAACCTCACTATCTACTTTATCCGTTGCTATTTCGAGCACAGCCTCATCTATCTCAATAGTATCTCCTTCGTTTTTTAGCCAAGAAATAATAGTTGCTTCAGCAATGCTTTCGCCCATTTTAGGCATTATTAGTTTGTATTCTGACATAGCGTTATCTAGTGCAAAAGTACAAGTTTAGAATTTGCCAATACCGCTAATTAATATTCAAATTGATAACAAATAAGATTTAAGTGTCTTTCGACAAACTTGCCTTTCATTCGGATAACAATGTATTTAATAATTAAATGTTCTATTTACTTTGCTGTATTATACATTTTTATGAATTTAAGAACTTTACTTATAGCCCTGTGCGCAGTTGTTTCCATTTCTTTGTTTGCTCAGAAATCAGAAACCAAGCAAGACAAAAACGGTAACTCCTACCTGAGTTATTCGAACGACCCCACCAATTCAAGATGGTACACCTTGGATAATGGATTGACGGTAGTGCTATCTCAAAATAGCGCTAAGCCTCGTGTACAAACACTTATAGCTACAAAAGCAGGAAGTAGCAGTGATCCATCAGACAATACAGGACTTGCGCACTATTTGGAGCATATGCTTTTTAAAGGTACGGATAAATTTGGTAGCTTAGACTACCCCAAAGAGAAAGTACTGCTTGATCAAGTTGATAAACTGTATGAAAAATACAATCAAACCACAGATGATGCGAAGCGTAAAATTATTTATGCAGAGATTGATAGAGTAAGTGGTGAAGCTGCAAAATTTGCTATAGCAAATGAATAT
Source organism: Bacteroidetes bacterium UBA4009 (assembly GCA_002384205.1). Classification (GTDB taxonomy): domain Bacteria; phylum Bacteroidota; class Bacteroidia; order NS11-12g; family UBA9320; genus UBA9320. Next base: position 23,965 of record DGBH01000179.1, on the reverse strand, counting down.
GACAAGATGCTTCAAGGAATTGGCGCTCAAGGTACCAATGCATTTACCAGTTTCGAAAGAACAGTCTATGTAAATGATATTCCTGCCAATCAAATTAGCACTTGGCTGAATATAGAATCTGAAAGATTCAGAAATCCAATTCTTAGACTTTTTCACACAGAATTAGAGGCTGTATATGAAGAGAAAAATAGGGGCTTAGATAGTGATGATTGGGAAGTTTATGAAAAATTATTTGCCGAAGCATTTCCAAATCACAATTATGGAAGACAAACAACCATAGGAACAATTGAGCATTTAAAAAATCCAAGTCTAGTGAAAATTAGAAATTATTTCAATACTTATTATGTTCCAAATAACATGGCTGTAATCATGGCTGGCGATATTAACTTGGACGAGACTTTCTTATTGGTAAAGAAAAATTTTAGTTACATGAAGTCTAGAAATATTCCTAAAATGACTTTTGAAGATGAAATGCCATTGGCTCAAAAAGTGGTGATTGAGGTAGTGGGCCCTAGTGAGGAGTCTCTAACCATGGGATATAGAGTTCCAAATGCATTAAGTGAAGATGCTGATTTAGTAAGGCTGGTAGATCTTATACTTGCTAATTCATCTGCTGGGCTAATAGATCTTAATATGGTGAAAGCACAAAAATGTATTCAAGCCTATTGTTCTCCCGAATTATTGAAAGAAAGAGGCTTACATTATTTTGGTGGATCGCCCAATGAAGGACAAAGTTTGGAAGAGTTAGAGTCCTTATTTTATGTTCAATTAGAATTATTGAAGTCTGGTGACTTTGATATGGACTTGGTCAAAAGTATTGTACTTAATAAAAAAGTTGATAAGATCAGACAATTTGAATCATATCAAGGCACTGCGTATGCGCTTATGGATGCCTTTGTTATGGAAAACACTTGGAGCAAAGAGCTTGCTGCTTTAGATAATATGCAGAAGTATACCAAGCAAGATGTAATAGATTTTGCTAAAAAATATTATGTAGAAGGACACATTGTGGTTTATAAACGAAAAGGAGAAAAAGCAGAAGTTCAAAAAGTAGATAAACCTGAAATAACCAAGGTAGAGGTAAATAGAGGTAAGACTTCACCATTTGTTGCTGATATTTTAGAAATAAAACCCAATTCCATTACACCTCAACTACTAAACTATACTGAAGAAATTGAATTTGCTAAACTAAATGGGGGGGTTCCTGTATGGAAAGTAGTTAAGGGAGATGAGCAACTTTTTTCCTTATACTATGTGTTGGATATGGGATCTAGACACGACCAAAAACTAGCTTTGGCTGTGGAATACTTAGAGTATTTAGGAACGGATCAATATTCTGCAGATGGAATAAGTACAGAGTTTTATAAGCTAGCGTGTGATTTTGGAGTTTCTACGGGTACAGATCAAAGCTATGTTTACCTAAATGGTCTAGCGACAAGTTTTGAGAAGGCTATCGAATTATTTGAGCATCTGTTGTCTAATGCCATTGCAGACGATACTAAATTAGAGCAAATGATTGCTCAGAAATTAAAAAGTAGAGAGGACGCAAAACTGAACAAAGGCTTGATTATGCGTAACGTAAGAAATTATGCTTTATATGGAGGTGATAACCCAAGTAACCATATCTTATCTGCAGAGCAGCTTAAAAGTGTAAATAGCACAGAACTTTCAACCTATATCCATAACCTAACTTCCTATAATCATAAGGTTTGGTATAGTGGCCCCTTAACGATGAGCGAACTAACGGGTAAGCTAACCGAAGTTCATAAGACACCTGAAGTATTTATATCAACTCCTGCAATTAAAGAATTCAAGATGTTAGAAAATAAAGGAGGTACCTTATTCGCTCACTATGATATGGTTCAATCAGAAATCATGTGGTTGAAAAAATCTACAGAATTCAAGGTGAATGAAGCTGCAGAGATTAGCATGTTTAATGAATACTTTGGTGGTGGTATGAGCAGCATCGTTTTTCAAGAAATTAGAGAAGCAAAAGCCCTTGCCTATTCTACCTATAGCTATTATTCAGCAGCGGGTAAATTAGGAGAAACCAATTCGGTTTTGGCTTATGTGGGTACGCAATCAGATAAGATGAAAGAGGGAATAGAGGCAATGAATATTCTACTTAACGATTTACCGGAAGATCAAAAAACATTTGATAACGGAAAACAATCACTAAAACAAGGGTTAGAAACAAGCAGAATACTCAAAACATCCATTTTGTTTAACTATGACAATGCGATAAAGTTAGACTTGACAGAAGATAGTCGCAAATTGACTTTAGATCGTTTAGAACAATTAACCATACAAGATGTTAAGAATTTTCATGCCAATAAGATTAGAGGTGACTTTACCTATATCATAGTAGGTGACAGAGCTAAAATAGACCTTGAGTATATGAAGCAATTTGGTCCTGTAATGGAAGTTACTTTGGAGGAGTTATTTGGCTACTAGATTAAAAAAATCTTAAATGTAATTAGAATGAGTGGAAGCCGCGATTTACCATAAATCACGGTTGGTCACTCCTAAACTCTTCAAAAAGAGCAAAAGTGCTCTCCGAAAGTAATTATTATTTAAAATTCAATTACCTCATCCACTCTTTGCAAGCTGAATTGAGATTGTGGGATGCGAGGTGCAGGAGCTGTAGGCTCGCAGCTGACATAGGTTTTACCTGAGTAGTTAAATGAGCCATGTGGAGCGTATCCTGGAATTTCAATTCCTAAACTAAGATGTTCATCTTGTTTAAAGAATAATCCAATAGATTTAAGTCCAAGGATGTTATGAGTAAGGTACGACATCAGCATGGCCTTATCCTCGCAGTCTGATGAAGCAGACATAATAGTTTCTTCGGGGTAGTAAAATCTTTCTTCACCGTATTTGTCATAATCGCTTCCATAAGGCACCACTTGTTGCACAAAGGCAAGTAAGAATTTCACCTGATCAATCAATTCACGACCTTTTATCTGTTGTTTTAGGTATTTCATGAGCGAAGAATCCATCTCTGGTGACATTGGTGCATCGGTAAAATAGTTTCCTATATCAAACATGGGTAAGTCTCCTAAGAATTCTATTATGGAGCCATTGGATTTAACCTTAATCATAAATGTATCGCCGGCCACTATGAAAGAAATGTCTTTGTTTTTGAGTTTTGCATTCATAAGCGGTAGGCTAAGTATAGTATGGGAAATTCTTTTTGTAGTGATTTTTTTATCCATAAAAATAAGATGCTTTCCTTTGTTTTTCCGGTTAGCATAGTCCAAATCTTTATAGGTTTTATTGGCGTATTTAATGAAAATATACCGTCCAGGAGTAAAGTTTAAGTTCCCCATACAATTAAGATCAGTTCCTGTTTTGGTTAAAATAACATCGTAGTTAAGTTCTTTTAAGAAAAGATATTTGATAAAGGTAGTTGTATTCTTATCATTTGCTCTTGAAATTTGTCGTGCATACTTATCAATAAGAAGTGTTGTAGCAGTACCGTCTAGGTCAAAAATTACAATGTGACGCTTTAGATTATTTACACTTATGGATAGGTTTGAATTTCGGAAAACACTTAAATTTCGGCTTATTTCTGCCTGATCCCATTTTCTAAATTTTAAAGAGCTTAACTGTGGATCGTATGATACCGTTAACGGGTGTCCATAAAAATCAATAATACGGGTGTAAGAAGATCCTGCCTCAATATGTAAGAATACCGTGCAAAGTATGGTTAAAATGGTAGTTTTGATATATTTCATGATTTGAATCCTCCTTTCGTATAGCTACAAACGCAACTAATGGACCAAATCGTCTTTAATACTCACTATAACTCTTATTTTCTCATAAAGGGGTATTAAAATTCTACATTAAGTGAAGATCGCAGATGTTTTAGGTGCCTTTCATTATTCGATTTATCTGAACTACATGACTCGATATAGGTACAGAAAACTTAAAAAAGTAAAAGCCCCAGTACCTTGTACTGAGGCTTTAGATTGGCTTTTGACTATTAAGTCAAATCAAATATAAATCTCTTTATTAGTGAAACAGATTCAATTAATTCAATCTGACATTCAAATGACATTAATGTTGCGTTAGCCTATGAAGCACTTGCAATCATCATCGGCATAATCAGCATAAGTAAATGCTCGTCATCTATATTTTGATTGGGTAGTATAATTCCTGCTCTATTTGGTGTTGATAATTCAATAATGATATCAGGAGTATTTATATTCTGAAGTAGCTCAATAAGTAACTTAGAATTGAAGCCTATTTCCATATCTTCTCCAGCAAAATCACAGCCTAATCGTTCAACAGCTTCATTGCTCATGTCAATGTCTTCTGCAGAAATAGTAAGCTCACTACCTGTTATTTTAATATTAATTTGATTCGTAGACTTGTTGCCAAAAATACTAATACGTTTTACAGAGTTTAAAAAATCTGTTCTGTTTACCGTCAGTTTATTTGGGTTTTCGGTAGGGATAACAGCCCTGTAATCAGGGTAACGTTCGTCTATCAATCTACATATTAGTCTTACATCACCAAATGTAAAGAATGCATTGCTATCGTTAAAATCTACATGACACTCGCTATCATCTTGAGGTAAACTAGACTTAAGTAGGTTTAAGGCTTTTTTGGGTAGTATGAAACTAGCTTCTACGCCAGGTTTTACATCTGTTCTTTCTATTTTTACTAATCGATTGGCATCGGTGGCTACAAATACTACATTGTTTTTAAACAGTTGTACGTATACACCTGTAAGACTTAGTCTAAGCTCATCGTTGCCTGATGCAAAAATGGTTTGTACAATGCTACTCGATAAAGCTCCTGAAGCCATATTAAAACTATTCTCTGCGGTTGCTTCTGGAATTCTTGGGAAATCATCCGCATTTTGTCCTATTAGTTTATATCTACCGAATTCTGATTTTAACTCTATGATATTGGTATCTGCCTGCAGTGTGAAAGTGACAGGTTGATTAGGAAGTGCTTTTAGCATTTCTATGCACATTTTTGACGGCACAGCCATACGAATATCTTCGTCAGATTGTACATCTAAAGATGTACTCATAGATGTCTCTAAATCTGTTGCAGTAATGGTTAGCTTGCCATCTTTTATATCAAACAAGAAGTGATCTAATATAGGTATAACAGGTTTAGACACGATAGTGCCACTCACACCTAAAAGCTTGTTTAGAAGTTGGTTTGTGTTTACAATAAATTTCATTTCAGATTTATGATTTTTTTGAAGTTGTCAAATTAAATCCAAAAGTATGCTTTAAGACAAATTAAATCATTAAAACTTATCAATACACGAGATAAACTTTTACCCAAATAGACCTTTATAGGTAAGATTATTTCAAAATCGAATAAAATTCGGCTTGAAGTTCAGTGCCATTGTCTTTAGCATAAAGGGTATGGATCTGTTTTAATAGATCTGCATATTCAATTCCTTCATTCTTCATTTGGATATATTTTTCCTGCATTAACCTTGGCCGTGGTCCCCAGGTGAATAGTACTTGCTCATGTTCATCTAGCGCAATTAGTTTGGGAATACTATTACCACCGTTGGTCTGATAGTCATGCATGATATCTGTGTTTTCATCTCTAAGGATAAGCTGAACTTGAATAGCGCTATTTAACGCCGCCATTTTATTGATCCAAGGGATGTTTTGTGCTGCATCGCCACACCATGCCTCAGTTAAAATAAGCCATTTCTGATTCGTTAAGGATAGAATTACTTCGGCCAAATCTTGGCGTATTAATGCTGTTTTATCCAAACGCTTCATTCGTGTAACATTCATTTTAGAATACGCTAGCATGGCTTCTGAATGGTTGTTTCCCGTAGTTTTATCTTGGGCATGAAGTACGTCAATATATTCTCTATACGCTTTGTAGGTATAGCTGTTTCTACTTTTTAAATGATAGTTAAATTTCACAGAGGTTAAAGGTTTAAATCGTGAATAAGTTCTTGACTAGTTAAAATTATAATAGTGAACAGCTCATGCTTTGTCATTTCTGATCATCCAAATGGCAATAATGATAAATAATAATCCACCTATTTGATTAAGTGAAATTGCCTCGTTGGCTAAAAAACCCCAGTACAAAGCCACTATGGGAATGAGATAGGTCACTGATGTAGCAAAAACGGCATTGGTCTGATGTATAAGCTTATTGAATAAAATCAGGCTAAACGCAGTGCCTACAATGGCAAGAATGATCACAGCTAGAAGTGATTTGATATGTTGACTTTCGGCAAGCTCAATGTGAAGACCTGTAAATAGTAAAACAACTCCACCGAATAAGCCAATAATCGCCAAGGGCAAAGCAGATACCAAAAGTGGCGGATAGTCAGAAAGCTTGTGCTTTATGATATTCACATTAATACCATATAATAAGGTTGCAAGTACTACGAGTAAGGTATAGCCTATATCGTAGTTCATATCTTGTCTGTATACCAGGAATAGCGCGCCAACTAAACCAAAGAGAACACCCAAGAACTTTTTCTTATTAAACTCTACCTTTAAAAATATAACGCCCACAAGTAAAGCAAATAAGGGGGTAAGTCCGTTTAATGCCCCAGCTAACGAGCTGGAAATTTTGGTTTGTGCTGCGGTAAATAAAAAAGCAGGGATAGCACTTCCAGTAAAACCGCTTATCGCAAAATACTTTAGGTCTCCTTTTTTAAGGTGCACCTTCTTCCAATTGACGAATGGTAAGAGGGCTAGTCCTGCAAAAGAAATACGCATTGCTGCTACTTGATAGCTCGAAAAAATCTTTAAGCCTTCTTTCATGAGAATAAAAGAGCTCCCCCAAATAAGGGCAAGAATACCAAGAGATATGTAGGGGTGCAGTGTGCGGTTTTTCATTTTTGTAAGTGATTGCAATATTCCAACAAAACTCTCATCATATTACACACTCAATCATAAAAGAAGAAATAAAAGCGTAATTTTAATTCAATCAATTGGACAAGCCCTTATTTATTCAATAAGGACTGGAAAATAGGTGACGACGCCATAAAAAATAGACATTCTTACTATCTATAGCAATAGACTAGTTTATAGAGAAAGTTTTTTACAAGACCACGAGAAAATAAAATCTGCAATTATGTCACCGCTTTCATTGTGTGCCATTACGGGCATTGATATCACTTGTCCATCGTTACCGCTCAATAGCTTAGTTATGTAGGTTTTTACATTATGGCCTTCAGTGCATGAGAAGATGATTTTTCCTACTGCTTTTTTATGGTAATTAGCCTCCACGCGTAAAAGTAACATTGAAAATGGGGTGGCTGAAGAACGGTATTGAAAAAGTAATAATCCCGTAGCAAGCTCAGCAGCCATTTGCATGGCAGCAAAATACATAGAATGAAAAGGATTTTGATTGATCCATTTGAATTTTAAGGAGGTTGCACTTCCTTGGTCATCAATATTTATGAGTTTAACTCCCGCAAAAAATGCTAGTGGTAATTTTTTGAATAAGAAAAACCAAAAATAAGGTCCTAATACTTTCTGCCTAAAATCAAGATGTCTCATACGGTCTGATCTAATAGGTCACTTTCTTTTTCGTTTAAATTTAATTCTTCTTTGGCTCTAGACTTTAAAGGACGAAAGTAAAGTAGCATAACACCTGTCATGAGTCCGTAAAGTAATAAATTATTTTGACCAGTTATATAAAATGAGATACCGGCAAAAAAAGCAGATCCAGTTAAAGAGCTCCAGATTAACAAGTTATTACCTCTGTAGACATTCATTTTATCTATCAGATTAGCGCTTGAGTTTAGTTTCTTATACCGGTTTTTCCCAACGTAATATGCCGCGGCAAAACTAGCTATTGCCATTACGGGGACAAGTAATTCGAATATGTTAAGCATAGTGCGAGGCTCTACGCCACCGTTTACTTGCATTCTGAGTGTGTAGCATATTCCGACAATTAACGTAGTAAAGATACTTATGGTTAGGTGAAGCGCTGATGTCTGCTTAAAGACGGATTGAGGTGTTATTTTACTCATAATAAGCTTATTTGATCGCCCGTAGTAAAGGTTTGATTACTATCTTTCTTTTCTTTAGAAGGCAGTTCTGGAATAGCATCATCTGGAATTTCTTTCAAGTCTTTTTTGGATTCATCTTTTATTATCCGTTCAATAACTTTTTTTACGATAGGGAGCGGAGTTTCTTCTTGATCTTCGATTGTGTCACTACTTGCCGTTTCTATAGTTTCGCTCTCTACTATAAATTCGTTCGAAGTATCAGATCCGCCGTTTCCGCTAGAGGTTGTAGGTGGTAAATCATCGTCATCATTATCATCTGGTGGTGGTGGAAGTAATTTAGCTTTAATAAATTCTTTGCCGCATAATTTATTTCCGATACTCTTCCAACCTTTAACATCGATAAATGTGGTCAGATTAACCTGACTAATTCTTTTCTCTCCACTTGTTGTTTTTACGGTAAGTTCCAATAAAGGTGATTTATGTGTAGCGGCAAGAATCATTTTACTTCCCCAGCCTTCAGTAATAAAACTGAAACGCTTTCCTGTAGAGCGGGTCTCTACGTTAAATCGCTTAACGCAGTAGTTTTTTCCGTTGCCATCATAATGTAGTGCACTAATAACACAATTAGGATCGAACTTCTCAATCAAAGTAATTTCTTTATTAGCATAATGATTGGTTAACTCATGATTGGTTAACTCATACTCACCGCTATCAAAAATCACCAGAATTAAATCGTCTGTTTGGAAACTACCCAAGTATTGACCTCGTTCATGCACATTTAACCTGCCTATATTCGATTCGTACCAAATGTCTCTTCCTCCAATAGTAGACACCCCTTTTACTTTAAGATCCACCTTACGCACTGGTTGTTTGGTTACCATATTACCTTGGCTACTGCGCCCTTTTATGGCGATATCTGAGAAGTCAAAGTCAAATAACTTTATTCTCGCTTTGGCTGCAGAGTGAAGATAAATATTGACAATTTCTGCTTCGCCATTTGGATTCACACTAAAATATTGAAGTTTACTATCCGCAGAGCCTTTGGTTACATTATACTCTTTGTCTCGAGTTACGCTGGTTACGTTAAAACGCTTAGCCATGGTTCTCTTGGAATCTCCGTCTGTGTAAATGGCATTATACGTAAGTCGTTCTTCATTTTTACGAAATATACCTACGTGTATAATGTTTTTACCAAAGAAGGCTTTAGCACTTACCTTACTTACGGAGTACGTTCCATCTTTTCTAAAAACGATAATGTCATCAATATCAGAACAATCACATATATATTCATCTTTTTTAATGCCTGTGCCAACAAATCCCTCTGCAAAATTGGCATATAGCTTTTCGTTGGCTACTGCGACTACTTTGGTATTTATTTCCTCAAATCCTTTTATTTCGGTCTTGCGTTCTTTGCCTTTGCTAAATTTATCTAATAAATTCTGGTAGTAAGCAATTGCATATTCTACTAAGTTCTCTAAGTAATTATTGACTTCCAATAGAGCATCTTCGATACCTTTTAAGAGTTCATCCGCTTTAAATGCATCAAATTTAGATATACGTTTAATTTTTATTTCTGTAAGGCGTACAATGTCATCTTCTGTTACTTCCCGTCTTAGATGCTTTGTAAAGGGTTTCAAGCCCTTATCAATAGCAGACAGAACACCTTCCCACGTTTCTTCTTCTTCTATGTCACGGTAAATACGTTCTTCAATGAATATCTTTTCGAGTGAGCTGAAATGCCATTTTTCTTCCAGTTCGCCTCTTTTTATCTCCAGTTCTGCTTTGAGAAGTTTTACCGTGTTTTCGGTGTTAATCTTAAGTATATCCGATACACCCAAGAACATAGGTTTATTCTCTACAATGACACAGGCATTAGGAGAAATAGAGCTTTCGCATGCCGTAAATGCATATAAGGCATCTATTGTTTTATCCGTAGAAATGCCATTAGGTAATTGTATCTCAACTTCTACATCTTTGGCAGTATTATCAACAACCTTTTTGATCTTTATCTTCCCGTTGTCGTTTGCCTTTAGGATGCTATCAATCAATCCTCCGGTTGTTATTCCGTAAGGCACATCGGTAATAGCAAGTGTGTTTTTATCTTTTTCTATTATGGTAGCACGTACTTTTATTTTACCGCCACGTTTTCCATCTTGATAATCCGTTACATCTACTTGGCCACCCGTTAAGAAATCAGGGTAAAGTGTAGGTGTTTTTCCTTCTAATATTTTAATGCTTCCTTTTATTAACTCAATAAAATTATGAGGCATTATCTTGGTGCTAAGTCCAACAGCAATACCTTCTACTCCTTGTGCTAGTAAAAGTGGAAATTTTACGGGTAGCGTAATAGGCTCGTTTTTACGACCGTCATAACTTTTTTGCCACTCTGTTGTTTGTTTATTAAATGCTATTTCTAGGGCAAACTTATTAAGTCTAGCTTCAATATACCTTGAGGCAGCTGCACTGTCACCTGTTCTAACATCACCCCAGTTTCCTTGACAATCGATAAGTAAGTCTTTTTGACCCATGTTTATTATGGCGCCACCTATAGCCATATCACCATGAGGGTGATACTGCATGGTGCTACCAATCACATTGGCAACTTTATTGTAACGACCATCATCCATTTCCTTCATTGCGTGAAGGAATCGGCGTTGTACAGGTTTCAATCCATCATTAATATGAGGAACTGCTCGCTCTAAAATCACATAACTTGCGTAATCCAAGAACCAGTCTTCATACATCCCTTTAACGGCGCGTTGACCATCAGCAAGGTCAATTTTTATGACCTTCTCTTGAGGATTTGTCTCCAAATTATCTTCTAACTCTTCGTTTTCGTCCATAATCTATTATACCGATTCCGTTTCTATTAGTTCTTCAGTTAATTCAGGTTCTTCATCGCTAGATTCATCTATCTCTATCCTAAGATTATCAATAATAAAATCTTGTCTATCTGGGGTGTTTTTCCCCATGTAATATTCTAGTATTTTAGTGATGCTTGAATCCTCTGTTAGCAACACGGGTTCTAAGCGAATATCTTCACCTATAAAACCACCAAATTCGTCAGGTGAAATCTCTCCCAGACCTTTGAATCGCGTAATTTCTGCTGTTTTACCTATTTTTTTAATAGCATCAAAACGCTCTTTATCTGTGTAACAGTAAAATGTTTCCTTTTTGTTCCGAACTCTAAAAAGGGGTGTTTCTAATATATAAACGTGTCCCTTTCTAACCAAATCTGGAAAAAATTGTAAGAAAAAGGTTAGGATAAGTAATCGAATGTGCATACCGTCTACATCGGCATCTGTTGCAATCACTATTTTATTATAACGCAAATCGTCAACACTTTCTTCGATATTAAGTGCATGCTGAAGGAGATTAAATTCTTCGTTTTCGTATACGATCTTTTTCTTAAGACCATAGCAGTTTAGAGGTTTACCTCTTAAACTAAATACGGCTTGTGTTTGTACATCTCTAGCTTTAGTAATACTTCCGGATGCAGAATCACCTTCTGTGATAAATAAGGTGGTATCTAAAGCCCTCTCTGACTTTTCATCCGTAAAATGTACACGGCAATCGCGCAGTTTTTTATTGTGAACACTTGCTTTTTTGGCTCTGTCCCGTGCTATTTTTCGCACACCTGCCATATCCTTTCGTTCACGCTCACTCTGCTGTATCTTGCGTAATAAGGCATCTGCAGTCTCTGGGTTTTTATGCAAATAGTTATCTAACTGAGACTTCACAAACTGGTTTATCTCTGTTTTAAGTGAGGCGCCATCTGGCGCTATCTCGGTGCTACCTAATTTGGTTTTCGTTTGAGATTCAAAAACAGGTTCTTGGATACGAACAGAAACAGCACATATTAAAGACGCCCTAATATCGCTAGGCTCAAAACTTTTGTTATAAAAATCGCGTATAGTTCGCACTAAAGCCTCTTTAAATGCGGCAACGTGTGTTCCTCCTTGTGTAGTGTTTTGACCATTAACAAAAGAATAATATTCTTCGCCATAGTGGTTGTCATGGGTAATCGCAATCTCTATGTCACCCTCTTTAAGGTGAATAATGGGGTATTTAATTTCCTCTGCTACCGTCTTTCTTTCCAATAAATCAAAAAGTCCATTTTTTGAAAAGTATTTATTGCTGTTGAAGTTTAGGGTTAGTCCGGCATTGAGGTACACATAATTCCACATTTGATTATCAATGTACTCTGTGATGTATTTATGTGTTTTAAATATGTCAATATCTGCAGCATATTCCACATAGGTGCCATTTATTTCAGACGTAGAACCATCTTCTTCCTTTACTAAGTTTCCACGCTCAAAAATCGCAGTTTTATATTTTCCTTCTCTGTAACTAGTTACCATAAAATAGGAAGAAAGAGCGTTTACAGCTTTTGTTCCAACTCCATTAAGTCCTACTGATTTTTGAAAGACATTACTATCGTATTTTGCTCCTGTATTAATCTTACTTACAACGTCTACTACTTTTCCTAGCGGGATTCCTCGACCAAAATCACGAACGGAAACTATATTTTCGGCTAGTTTTATGTCAATACGTCGTCCATTACCCATCATAAACTCGTCAATCGAGTTATCGATTACTTCCTTCATAAGAATGTATATTCCATCCTCCGCAGAAGAACCGTTTCCAAGCTTACCGATATACATGCCAGGGCGGAGCCGTATGTGTTCCTTCCAGTCTAAGGAGCGTATGCTATCTTCGTCGTATTGATTTTCAGCCATTTAGCTTTGGTAAATTAATTATCTTGTGTGAAAAGCCCAAATGTAGCATGGATAGGCATTTTGCAGATGTTTTCCTTTATTTTTTTATAAACAACAAGGTGGATAAATTTACGGAAAAAGTAAATTTAATCTAAGCACGCAATCTGCTTGAGGTTCTGATTAAGTTAATTATAATCACTAACAGAGTGAAATAACCAAAAGCTCTCCATTAAGCAGGTAGTGCAGAACCATACATATAAAGGCAGATGAAAAATACAATAACCTGCACAGTTAGTTATCGTATTGGGTGAATTTTGGGGTGCTATATAGATAGAGTCCCTTTAGGCGCTGCTTTAAGAATTTCGTCAGAAACGCCTGCTGCATATTTTTCAAAGTTAGCATTGAATAATTGCGCAAGTTCATTCGCCGATGTGTCATAGCCAGCTTTATCTTCCCACGTGTTTCGTGGATTAAGAAGCTCTGAAGGAACTTCAGGGCATTCAGTAGGCATAGAAACACCAAATACAGGATGCATTTCAAATACTACATTATCCAATTTTCCATCCATTGCAGCATTCAGCATTGCGCGGGTATATTTTAATTTCATGCGGCTTCCTACACCGTATGCGCCACCACTCCATCCTGTATTTATTAACCAAACATTTACATTGTTTTCGGTCATTTTTGTGCCGAGCATGTCAGCATATCTTCCTGGGTGTAAGGGGATAAATGCGGCTCCAAAGCAAGCAGAGAATGTTGCTTGTGGTTCGGTAATCCCTTCTTCTGTTCCTGCTACCTTGGCAGTATATCCACTGATAAAATGATAACCGGCTTGACCTGGGGTAAGTTTAGCAATAGGAGGAAGTACACCAAATGCATCTGCAGTAAGAAAGAAAATATTTTTAGGCTGAGGTCCCACACTTGGTACAGCAATATTGTCAATGTTTTCAATGGGATAGGCACATCTGGTGTTTTCGGTTACGCTTACGTCATCATAATTTACTACATCCGAATCTGGAAAGAAACGAACATTTTCCACCAGCGCTCCTTTGGTTATTGCTTTCCAAATAGTAGGTTCATTTTCTTCTGTAAGATTAATGGTTTTTGCATAGCATCCACCTTCAAAGTTAAAAATGCCATTTTTACTCCATCCATGTTCATCATCTCCAATTAGCTTTCTTTTCGGATCTGCGGAAAGTGTTGTTTTACCTGTTCCAGAAAGGCCAAAGAAAACAGCTGAATCACCGTTATTACCTATATTTGCAGAGCAATGCATACTTAGTACATCATGCTCCACCGGTAAGGTGAAATTAAGCACAGTGAAAATTCCTTTTTTGATTTCTCCAGTATATCCACTTCCACCAATGATGTAAATTTTCTTGGTGAAGTTAATTATCGAAAAATTTTCTTGGCGCGTTCCGTCTCTCTCAGGTACAGCCATAAAACTTGGAGCAGCCAGTATTATCCACTCTGGATCAATAGCATCAAGCTCACTTTGTTCTGGACGAATAAACATGTGATGAACAAATAAATTTTGATATGCAGTCTCGTTCACCACACGTACATTTATTTTGTAGTCAGGATCGGCACATGCATACGCATCTCTTACAAATATCTCTTTTCCTTCGTAATGCTGAATAACACGCTCAAGCAAAGCATCAAACTTTTCAGGCTCGAATGGTTGGTTAATATTTCCCCACCATACTTCATCTCTTGTGGTGTCGTCTAAAACGCTGTATTTGTCTTTTGGGGATCTGCCTGTAAATTTACCGGTGTCTCCTGCTAGAGCTCCAGTATTAGTGATTCTACCTTCATTTCGAGCAACCGCAGCCTTGATTAATTGGTCTAAGCTTAAATTCTTGTTGGTTTTGGATGAGATATCAAAAACACGATCAGTAATTGGATGTGACTTCATAACTAATTAGGCTGCGAAGTTAACTTTGATACGCTTTAAAGATGTTAAAATCGAACATTATATTCATCTAAAAGTTCCTTAATTATATACATTTTAGATTAGCCATAGCTTATAGTTAAATGTACTATAATTATTTAAAACATTCATAATGAGAGCATTAATACCATTTGTAGTAATGCTGCAGGTAGTTTTTTTTTAAGTGTACAAGTCCTGTATTTGGCCATAGACTACATGGTGGTTTTGCGAGCGTTGTATCCTTCTTTGATTAGGATTTTTACTACTTGGTCGCACTTGTCTCCTTGTATAATAAATGTTTTGTGTTCTACTGAGCCTCCAACACCACATTGTTGTTTTACTTTTTTACAAAGTGCCTCTAGGGTTTGTGGGTTTCCTTGATATCCTTCAACAACGGTCACTGTTTTTCCACCACGACCTTTTTTCTCTTTGCGTACTAGTAATTTTTGCGCATTGATGTCAAGATGAGGTGTTTTTGGTTCTACCACCTCCTCATCAGAGAGCAATTTAAATCCGCTATCTTCTTGGCTGTTTAAAAAGAAGTTGGATAAATCTAACTTCTCCATTTTTTTTTTAGTCATGAGCTGACAGTTACTTTTAGGCTTTTAGGGTGTACAATAATTCTTTTTTTGTTTTTCAAAACTATAGGTTCTCCATCAATATGCCAAAGCTTTCCGCTCCTTTTTAAATCAATTTCTGAAGCCTTATAGTAAGTAAAAAGAGAGTTGTTTTCTTGTTTTTTACTCTTTAGATAAATAATTAGACTTAATATTTGGTGCCATTTTGGTTTTCTCATCACGGCAACGTCAAGCATTCCGTCTTGTATGTCTGCTTCACTTGCTATTTCAAAGTTATTACCCCATTGGCTTCCATTAGCCACGCTTAAACTAAAAAACGGGAGGGTTGTTTTTTTGCCATTAAGTGTAAGTGTTACTGCTTGCTCTTCTTGAGTAGAAAAAGAATCCAAGATAGTATTTGCATACCCTCGTAATCCACGTATGCCGCCGACTCCAAATTTATGCGCTACATAAGCTTCAAATCCAGCGCCTGCCACATTAATAAAAAAATGCCTATCCACTTTGGCAGTATCAATTTCTATTATTTTGCCCGTCAACAGCACGCTTAGTGCTCCATAAATATCACGCGGAATTTCTAAGAATCGAGCTAATCCATCTCCAGATCCTTTGGGAATAATACCTAGAATTAACTTTTGTTTTGTGCATCGTTTAGCCACTGTATTTACAGTTCCATCGCCACCGATAGCTACAAGCATATCAAATTTCTTTGTTTTGCAGTCCGCAAAATCCCGGATATCTATAAAGGTGCTTTCTGCGTTGCTTGGCAGTCTAGACGTAATTTCATTTACAACGGAGGGCTCGTATTTCTTGCCAGCTTTTTTATTGTAAACGAATAGTATTTTCACTGTATTACTTACGAGCGATGGCACGTTTAGCTGCGGCCACTACGTCTTTTATTCCTAAGCCATATTTATCAAGCAGCTCCATAGGAGTTCCACTCTCACCAAAACTATCGTTAACGGCCACCATTTCAACAGGAAGCGGGGTGTGTCTTGCCAATAATTGACAAATGCTATCTCCTAATCCGCCATTCATTTGATGTTCTTCTGCGGTAACTGCACATTTTGTATTTGCAACAGCATCAAGAATCGCTTTATTATCTAATGGCTTGATTGTATGTATGTTGATTACCTCAGCAGAGATTCCTTCTTCTGCAAGTGCTTTGGCAGCTTCTAATGAATTCCATACTAAATGCCCAGTGGCAAAGATGGTAACATCCGTTCCTTTTCTCATGTGCAGTGCTTTACCTATAATAAACTCTAAATCAGTTGTAAATATAGGCCAACTAGGTCTTCCAAAACGTAAATATACAGGTCCTTCGTGATCTGCAATAGCGATAGTTGCTGCCTTGGTTTGGGCATAATCACATGGGTTAATAACTGTCATCCCTGGAAGCATTTTCATAAGACCTATATCTTCTAGTATTTGATGAGTAGCTCCATCTTCACCCAGTGTTAGTCCTGCATGAGATGCACATATTTTTACGTTTTTATGGCTATATGCAATCGATTGACGGATTTGATCATATACTCTGCCTGTTGAGAAATTAGCAAACGTGCCTGTAAATGGAATTTTACCTGCTGTGGCAAGTCCTGCAGCCATACTCATCATATTTGCTTCTGCAATACCTACTTGGAAAAATCTCTCTGGAAATTCATTTTGAAATTTATTCATTTTGAGTGATCCAGTAAGGTCAGCACAAAGCCCAACTACATTTTTATTTTTGAGTCCTAACTCGTATAGACCATCTCCAAATCCTGATCGTGTATCTTTTTTTTCCATTGAGGTGTAATTCTTTTGTATTTTATTGTATGGTTATATGTTTCATTTCACCGCTTCTAATTGTGAAATCTTGTATTTTGGTGCTTTCAGACTCTTTTACTACAGCCTCTTTGTAGATTAATTTATAATCTCCAGGTTGAAGAACTGTTATGTCTTGACCATTTACATTGTAAATATTTTTAATAAGTTCCAACTCTCCATTATGTCTGTAATAAATGCCCATTTCAAGTTTTTTACGCGTTACCACATTAAGCTTTCCAGGCTGTTGAACTTGAAGAGTTGTGGTCTTGTTTTGTTCGACTTGCACACTTTCTTGGGTAATACGAGGTAAGGTAAGGAGTTCTACCTTGTAGTCATTTACAATATATTTTTGTTGTTCATTAAAATCTTGAACTTGTATTATCTCTCCCGACTGTTTATCTATAATGATAGCTTGTAAATTTTTATAATTAGTAACTCCGTCAATTTTCAGACTAAGTAATCCTTGAGGAGCATCAATGGCAATTGTATTGTGCCTTCCAGCAATAATTTCTACCTTTCTTTTATAAACAGGAGGAATAGTATGTACCTTAATGTCGTATAAATAACCTGGATCCATATAAATGGTATCAGGCACATCTCGATCATTTAATGTATGATACATGTTTGCGATTTCCTTTCCTGTTTTAGAGTCTGTAAAAGTCATGTTAACCCCAGTCTCAGTGGGCCTGCCATAGCTATCCATTAAATTTATTTGAGCGGATGTGTTATTTATAGCTTGACTAATTACGACGTTTAGTACATTTTCAAAATCGTTTTCTGTTTCTGCTTCAAAATAACGTCCGACACATTCAAATTGAGTTCTGAATTCAGAATTTAAACCGAGTCCAATAACAAAAGGTCTGAGGATAACACCTTGTTTTTGAAGTGCCAAAGAAACCGCGCACGGATCACCATCGCATTCTTCCAATCCGTCTGTAATAAGAATAATGATATTCCGCACACCCGTACTTTTTGGGAAATCGTATGCTGCTTCTTGTAATGAGTAAGCGATTAAGGTAGTTCCCTTAGGTCTTAAATCCCTAATTTTATCTTTAATAGATTGATGATTTCTTGGACCAAAAGGCACTTCTAGTTTAGTGTCTTTGCAATTTCTCTCTGTTTTTTGAGATTGATGTCCATAAATACGCAGCGCTAGCTCGAGATCTGTTTGCCCCGCTAGGCTGTCAACTAATCTCGTTAAAAGTCGTTTAGCTACGGTTATTCTATTATCGTTTCCCATCTTGGCATACATGCTACCGCTGCCGTCAAGTACAAATAATATGCGTGTTTTTGGCTGTTGGGCATAACTGTTTACTGCTAGCATTACCAGTATTATTATGCATATTTTTTTGTGTATCGCCATATTTTACGCAGTATTCTTCAAAAACCGTGCTAGTTAGTTAGTAATCACCGATTACAGAAGGGTTTTGGGCTAAAGCAGCAGCAAGTTGTTCATCGTTTGGTGCAATTCCGTGCCATTCATGACTTCCCATCATAAAGTCTACACCATTTCCCATTTCAGTATTCATTAAAATGCAAATAGGTTGTTTATTTCCGCTTAATACGCCTGCTTTACTTAATGTATCTTCCACATCGGCTAGGTCATTTCCATTCATTGATATAACGTTCCATCCAAATGCCTCAAATTTTGATCTGAGATCTGTAAAACCCATAATGTCTTTGGTATCACCGTCTATTTGACGCCCGTTTACGTCAACCGTCGCTATGATATTATCCATTTTATTATGAGCGGCATACATTACCGCTTCCCAAACCTGTCCTTCTTGTAACTCGCCGTCACCCATGAGCACGTATACTAGTTTGTCGTCACCATTAAGTTTCTTGGCTTGTGCAATACCGCAGGCAACAGATAAACCTTGTCCTAATGAGCCCGAAGCTATCCTAACTCCTGGTAAACCATCATGGGTAGTTGGATGACCTTGAAGTCTTGTGTTTAGTTTACGAAAGCTACCTAATTCAGCTACAGGAAAATATCCACTGTGCGCTAAAGCACTGTAATACACAGGAGAAATATGTCCGTTAGATAAAATGAAAATATCTTCGTCTTTTCCATCCATTTTAAAATCAGACGGGTTGTGACGAAGTACATTTTGGTATAATACCGTTAACAACTCGGTACAGCCTAGAGATCCTCCTGGGTGTCCAGATTGCACTCCGTGCACCATTCTCACTATATCTCTGCGCGTTTGCGCAACGTATTCTTTAAGCTCTTCGATTGATTTTGTCATTATGTTGAGAACAAAGGTGGGTTATATTAAACTTTTATAAAATCTTTGTGGACATTTCTTGGAAAAGTAAAGTGGCTAGAGATATTATAGAGATAAGCGTTCCCATTCATGAGTATCATGCTCAGGAGGAAAAATTGCAACTATTTTTCAAATCAAAAATAAGGAATATACAAGGTGACCTGAACGTTATTAAAATATTGAAGAAGTCCTTAGATGCTCGCAAAGCAGATATAAAATATAACTTAAGGCTTGAGTTATTTTCAGGAAACGATTGGCCTGAAACGATTAGCATGCCAGATTTTCCTCCGCTTCGTAAAGAAGAAACAGTTCATATTATTGGCTTCGGACCTGCGGGTATTTTTGCAGCATTAAAATGTTTACAACTGGGAATTAAGCCCATTGTGGTGGAACGTGGGCAAGCGGTAAAGGAGAGAAGACGAGACGTAGCTAAGCTAAATAGGTCTGGAGAGATGAATACAGAATCTAACTATTGCTATGGTGAGGGCGGTGCCGGAACATTTTCAGACGGAAAGTTGTATACCCGTTCTATGAAAAGAGGTAAAATTCAAGAAATACTAGAATTACTGGTCCTCCATGGTGCAGATGAAAATATTCTTTATGAAGCACATCCTCATATCGGGACCAATAAGCTTCCAGAAATTATTGAGAATCTTAGAAAGACTATATGCGATAATGGGGGAGAAGTACGATTTGGAGCAAAGCTTACAGATTTGAGAATCGTAGACCAACAAGTAAAAGAAATAGCAATAAATGATCAATGGGAGTCTTGTCAGCATGTAGTATTGGCAACAGGACACAGTGCTCGTGATATCTATTATCTGTTGCACGAGAATCAAATAGCGTTAGAGGCGAAGCCTTTTGCAATGGGCTTTAGGATAGAGCATCCCCAGAGCCTTATTAACACCATACAATATCACAATGAAAAGAATGCTGCCATTCTGCCACCGGCGGCATACAGCCTAGTGACACAGGTCGCAGGTAAAGGTGCTTTTTCTTTTTGTATGTGTCCAGGCGGAATTATAGCACCAGCAGCAACAAATAACGGTGAAGTAGTGGTGAATGGATGGAGTCCGAGTAAACGTAATGGAAATTATGCAAACAGTGGTTGGGTTACCGAAATAGGAGAAGAGGAGTGGGTAGACTTTAAACAGCATGGTCCTTTAGCAGGATTAGAGTTTCAAAAGTATATAGAACAAAAAGCGTATAAAATGGGAGGTGGTCAGTTTAAAGTGCCCGCACAAAATTTATTGGACTATTTGGAGGAAAAACAGAGTGATGCATTAAATGCTAGCAGTTATTACCCAGGTAAAACATCGGTAGATTTAAATGTACTTTATCCCGAAGCTATTAATTTTAGATTGCGAGAAGGCTTGCGAGCAATTACCAAAAAGCTGAAAGGTTTTGATCACCAAGATGCTGTAGTAACGGCTCCAGAAAGCAGAACCAGTGCGCCGGTTCGGATTCCTAGAACGGCTGATTTACATCATACCGAAATAAGCAACCTCTATCCGTGTGGAGAAGGGGCCGGTTATGCCGGGGGTATAATTAGTGCAGGATTAGACGGTGTTAGAGTAGTAAAAGCAATAAAGAAAATCAAAGGATAGCAGGGTTTTTTCCTTTTGTGATTAAATTGATTTTAACGATCAGAATCTATGGCCCGTCTGACCATATCTAAAGCGGTATAGGCAGTTCTTTCAATGATTTGAAGACGGGTACCGTGAAATTCACATTTTTTTACTTCTACAGATCCGTCAGGTTTTGCGAGTCCGATATAGACTAGTCCTACTGGTTTGTCAGCGGTGCCACCATCAGGGCCTGCTATACCTGTAGTTGATATACAATAGTCTACGTCTAATTTTTGCTTGGCATTAGTTGCCATTGCTGCGCATACTTCCTCACTTACCGCACCTACATTATTCAGCATATCCTGATTAATGTCAGCGAGTTTCACTTTTGTTTCGTAGGCGTAGGTAAGTAAACTTCCTTTGTAATAGGAAGAACTTCCAGCATTGGCTGTCATGCTATGCGCCACAAATCCGCCTGAACATGATTCAATGGTTCCAATGGTTTGTTTATTGGCC
>DGBH01000179.1:1298-2325 GCA_002384205.1 Bacteroidetes bacterium UBA4009 | reverse complement strand
TCAAAATTAGTATCAATATCGGTCATTAATTCGACTTCGCTTCGCAAGGTTGACTTGCCCGATAATCTAAGTCTAACTAAATTAAGATGAGGTAAATAGGCCAATTTAATGTCTGAGGGTAATCTGTCTTCTACAGAATCAATAATTTGCGCCAAGTGAGACTCAGGTACGCCAACTACTGTGATGGTTTTGTGCACTATGGCATAATTATCCCCTTGTTTGTTGAGCTTTTCAAAGACCATATTTTCCATCATTGCCTTCATTTCGTAAGGCACGCCGGGCATACTTACATATATTTTTCCATTTTTCTCAAAATACATTCCTGGGGCAGTGCCTTTCGTGTTGGGTATTACTTCGCAAGAATCCGGAACTAATGCTTGGTCAATATTGACTTGTATCAAAGATCGACCTCTGCTTTCAAAAATATGTTTAATGCGTTGTAAGGTGCCTTCGTGCATTATTAAACTAGCTCCAAAATAATCTGCCAGTACTTTTTTAGTAATGTCGTCCTTTGTCGGACCTAATCCGCCGGTAATCAGAATAATATCCGCACGGTTTTCAGCACTTTTAATTGCAGCGACAATACTTTCTTTCTTGTCGTTAATGGATGTTATTTGAATTACCTCAATACCGTAAGTATTTAGGTGTTCTCCTAGCCAAGCTGAGTTGGTGTCTACTGTTTGGCCTATTAGTATCTCGTCACCTATGGTTATTATTTCTGCCAGCATGCT
This sequence comes from Bacteroidetes bacterium UBA4009, assembly GCA_002384205.1. Taxonomy (GTDB): domain Bacteria; phylum Bacteroidota; class Bacteroidia; order NS11-12g; family UBA9320; genus UBA9320. Next base: position 1,594 of record DGBH01000179.1, on the reverse strand, counting down.
TATTCAACAATGGTTTTATGTAAAGTTATTTTACTTTTTAGGGTAGCAAATTTAACTATCTAGTCTACAATTACTTAGGCGGATGATTTATATTGTTTTTTTTATAGAATACCGTGTCTTACTTAGGGTATTAAAAAAGAATATGGATATTGGTGGTATAAAAATTATTTTCGCAGCAAATATTAGAATAGAATGAAAGAAGCAAAAGCCAATTTAGCCTTAAATAATCTTCTAAAAGAAGTAACTATTAAATTTGATGCAAATAAAACTATCGCTCAATTAGCGGAAATTAGAAC
>DGBH01000179.1:662-1048 GCA_002384205.1 Bacteroidetes bacterium UBA4009 | reverse complement strand
GATATGTCTGATATGGAATATCTTTTAGAGCTAATGCTTAAAGTAGACAAGCCTGTAAATCGCGAAGAGATTCAAGAAATTAGAGATAAATTAAAAGCTGAACTATACTAGTCATTACGGTATAGTTATGTTAGTTGCTGTTTCATGAATGCTTAATTGAAGATGTTAAAGTTTCAATACTGAGCATGAGTAAAGGACAAAACGCCAATCGTTCAAACGGTTGGCGTTTTTTTATGCCTTTAGCATAGTATTTAGTAATATTGCGCCTTCCAATGACCACTGATCAGTATAACGACATTAAAGGCCGCACAGCAAAACTGGCGGACTATCTTTGACTTAGCAAAGAATCTTGCTCTTATAGAAGATGAAGAGCAACAAACACAAGA
>DGBH01000179.1:0-389 GCA_002384205.1 Bacteroidetes bacterium UBA4009 | reverse complement strand
GGTGAGGAAGATCAACTTGATGCTATTTTAGAGATTAATGCTGGCGCTGGTGGTACAGAAAGTAATGATTGGGCAAGTATGCTCAGTAGAATGTACATCATGTGGGGGCAAAATAACGGCTATAAAGTAGAAGTATTAGATCAGGTGGATGGTGATGTGGCCGGAATTAAGTCCATAAGTATCCAAATTTCAGGAGATTTTGCTTTTGGTTATCTTAAAGGTGATAATGGAGTACACCGATTAGTTCGGATAAGTCCTTTTGATAGTAGTGCACGTAGACATACCAGTTTTGCATCAGCCTACATCTATCCCGTGGTAGATGATAGTATTCAAATAGAACTGAATTGGGCAGATATAGATATGCAAACTTCACGTAGTGGGGGCGCAGG
>DGBH01000175.1:25015-25234 GCA_002384205.1 Bacteroidetes bacterium UBA4009 | reverse complement strand
TCATCATCAGCATCAACAATCAAGGGAAGAAGGGATAAAGTCAAAGAAAATATCTTCACATATAATTCATATTTATTCATTTTTCTTCCTAAATCTACTCACGAAACGCACATTTTAAAAATAAGACTTCCAATGTCGTTCTCGAACTTATATCAAGCTAAGCAATTGGGGTATGTCACATCATTTTATTCGAACATTATTAGTTCGCCGTGAAGTTCC
>DGBH01000175.1:16916-24999 GCA_002384205.1 Bacteroidetes bacterium UBA4009 | reverse complement strand
ATGGAACGTGATATCTTCTCGGTGCGAATACTCATTTACTATTTCAGAGTAAACTCAGAGCTTCCCATTTTATGGTCATCGCTAAACACATTAAGAATGTATTTACCAGCGCTCATTCCATCTGTTTTCGGGATGCTCACGCTACCTTTTTCATTTGAGTTTTGAAAATTAACTCCTTTCTTAACCGTATACATTCTCTCACTTCCCTCGAAATTAAATGTACCAGAACCAGCCGAGCTATTGTGTAATGTACTTTTGTTTGGAGTTATTACCTGGAAATAAAGCATTTTCTCTCCTTTACTAGCTAAGTCATTATTCGCAATAACATACTTCACATCTATTTTCTCCAGTTTGCTAATTTTGTCTGTAGTTTTAAAGTCACCAAATACGGCATCTCTAAGCGGTAATACGTCCAAGGCTTTAAAGAAGATACGAGACCCAACAGCGACTTGCTTAGTAAGTTCTGTATTCACCACTACCATTTCAGCTACTTTTTCTTGCTCTGCTTCCACTTGCTTTTGAATTACGTAATTTTCGTCTTTCAAGTATTGGTTTTCTTTGCTTAATCTTTCTATCTCGGCAGTCAAAGCTTCTATCTCGCCTCGCAAATTAGCAATTTCACTTTTTGCTTTTGCAGCAGTCAATTTACCGCTTTTTAACATTTTACGAATTTCAGCAACTTTAGCCTGTAATTCAGCATCTCTAATTCCAATAATACTATCTAATTGTGCATTTTGGCCAGTTTTCTCTGCTAAATTAACTCTAAGTTCTGCCTCCAATAGTTGAAGTTCTTCTAGGTCTGCAGAAGTGCTCTGCAACTCCGTAGTAGTCTCATTTAGTTGATCACTTTTTGTAATTAACTTATAGATTAAACCAACGTTTAATAGCAACAATCCGAATATCATTGCGAACAATAATCTTCTACTTCTTTGATCTTTTACTTCTAATGTCATGGTATTTATTTTTTATGTTTATCGTTTTGGTACAATTTGCAATAGTGCAATATTACGATTAAATTACTTAACGTACCTTTCAGACGTTTTGTTGCTTGATTAAATTCAATGCGCTTCCCGCATTAAACCAATCTATTTGCGCCTCGTTATACGTGTGATTTGCGGTAATATTATCGCTCGTTCCGTCTGCATGATGCGCTACTATAGAAAGCGGAACGCCTGCAGCGAAAGACTCTAAACCTAGTATATCAAATGTATCCGTTTCTTGTATTAAATCGTAATCTGCTGGATCAGCAAATGTTAAGCCTAGCATGCCTTGCTTTTTAAGATTTGTCTCGTGAATACGTGCAAAGGATTTTACAACTACAGCTCTTACTGCTAGAAATCTTGGCTCCATAGCGGCATGTTCTCTACTTGAACCTTCACCGTAATTTTCTTCTCCAAATACAATAGAAAAATCTCCTGAAGCTTTTATGGCTCTTGCTACTTGCGGAACACCTTCGTACTGAGCTGTGTAGGGGTTTAAGATTGAATCTGGTTTCCCATTAAATGCATTTTCTGCACCAATTAGACAATTATTTGAAATATTATCTAGATGCCCTCTGTAGGATAACCATGGACCCGCCATAGAAATATGATCTGTAGTACATTTACCTTTTGCTTTAATAAGTAATTTAAGCCCTTTCAAATCTCTTCCTTCCCAAGGCAAGAAACCTTCTAATAATTGTAGTCTCTTAGAGTTTGGATCTACTTTTACACTTAACCCACTGCCATCCTCTGATGGAGCAAGGTAACCATTATCTTCAACCCCAAATCCTTTTGGAGGCAATTCAAAGCCCGTAGGCTCATCAAGCATTACTGCTTCTCCTTTGTTATTGATAAGCGTATCTGTAGCAGGATTAAAATCTAAGCGACCTGAAATGGCTATTGCTGCTACGATTTCTGGCGAAGCTACAAAGGCATGGGTATTAGGATTACCATCTGCACGCTTGCTAAAGTTTCTATTAAATGAGTGAATGATACTGTTTTTAGGCGCATTTTTTGGATCACTGTATCTAGCCCATTGACCAATACAAGGACCACAAGCATTGGTAAAAATCACAGCATTTAGATCTTCAAAAATGCCCAACAAACCATCTCGCTCTGCGGTATATCGCACTGTTTCAGAACCTGGATTAATGCCCAGTTGCGCTTTCATGATTATTCCTTTATCTACCGCTTGTTTAGCAATAGACGCCGCTCTACTCAAATCTTCGTATGAAGAGTTGGTACACGACCCTATAAGTCCCCATTCTACATCAAGAGGCCAACCGTTAGCTTCTGCTTTTTCTTTCATTTCACCAACCTTGGTATCTAAATCGGGAGTAAAAGGCCCGTTCATGTGCGGTTTTAGCTCGCTTAGATTTATTTCAATCACCTGATCAAAGTATTGCTCTGGATGAGCATATACTTCAGCGTCACCCGTTAAGTGCTCTCTTACCTGATTAGCAAGATCGGCAACTTCGGCTCTGCCTGTAGCTCTAAGATAACGTTCCATGCTATCATCATAACCAAAAGTAGATGTAGTAGCTCCAATTTCTGCCCCCATGTTACAAATAGTACCTTTACCCGTACATGACATAGAGGTAGCACCTTCACCAAAATATTCTACAATAGCACCTGTACCACCCTTCACAGAAAGTATTCCTGCTACTTTTAAGATAACGTCTTTAGGCGCGGACCAGCCACTTAGTTTGCCGGTTAATTTTACACCGATTAACTTAGGAAACTTAAGTTCCCAAGCCATACCAGCCATCACATCTACCGCATCAGCTCCACCTACTCCTATAGCTACCATGCCCAATCCTCCTGCGTTTACCGTATGAGAATCGGTGCCTATCATCATGCCACCTGGGAAAGCATAGTTTTCTAGGACCACTTGATGAATAATACCTGCTCCTGGTTTCCAAAAGCCAATTCCATATTTATCAGAAACTGATTCTAAGAAGTTGAACACCTCATTAGAGGTGTTAATAGCATTCTGTAAATCTTCATCTGCACCCATTTTAGCTTGAATTAGGTGGTCGCAATGTACCGTGGTAGGTACAGCCACTTTCTTTTTACCCGCTTGCATAAATTGCAAAAGAGCCATTTGCGCTGTAGCATCTTGACAAGCGATTCTATCTGGAGCAAAATCTACATAATCTTTACCTCTTACGAATGCTGTAACTGCATTTCCATCCCAAAGATGGCTATATAATATTTTTTCTGAAAGTGTAAGTGGCTTTCCCACTACAGCTCTGGCTGCAGCTACTTTACTTTCTAAATTTTGATACGTTTTTTGAATTAAATCGAGGTCGAATACGGTGTTGCTCATGATTGTGGTTGCAAATTTATTCTTTTTGCTTTTTTATTCGCAAGTCAAAGACAGATAGATTCATTAAAAAGATGAAAAAAATCCCAGTGATGAAGTATCATTTTTAAACTTTGAGTCTCAATTCATTTTTACCCTAATATGTCACTCCTAAAAATAGCGCATATATCCTAAAGTAAATGCCAATCAAACATACGAAATAGAGCACCCGAACTCAGCGTGCAACACTCCTATTCTACTCTAAAATCCCAATACAACTTTACCCTTGGCTATTTCGTCCCCATTTTTAGTAAGTTGGTAAATAAAAGCACCATGTAATCCTGTCATGCCATTTACCGCTTGATACGCTTCATTGCTTAATGTTGCTTCATGAACGACCTGACCTAAGGGGGTAAAGAACTTTATAACATACTGCGATGCGTCATCTTCTGGCAACTCACCAAGACTCACGAACACCTCATTAGTAAGTGTGCTGCTAAATACGCCAAATGGACATTTGATAGGGGGCGGAAAATTTAGAATTCCAAGTTTACGTAACGTAGCAATCACTGCTGGTGGAACAGGGATATAGGTAGAGAATATAGTTGTTCTGAAGATAGTGAGGTTAGCTCGCATCTGAGCTACCTGCTGCTGGGTAAACATATTTTGGCATTTACCTGGTGTATAATCCATATAATTTTCAATCATATCTGGCAAGTCATCTGGTTGAGCACTGTAGCAAGAATTAATGGATGGATAACAATTTTGATTGGCAGCACTAGCCAGAGGAGTATCTTCCATATAGTCATCTACGGTGCATCCTCCATCTCCCCAAATATGGCGTAAACCCAAATAATGTCCCACTTCGTGCACCGCTGTTTTCTCGCCTGTAGCTAAAGAAGAAGGGTTATTCTCTCCTACTATTTTGTAATGCAATACAACCCCTTGTTTATCTGCCGTAGCAAATGAACTGGTGCCTGGCCAATTATCAACACCTGTAGGCGGATACGCATACCCTAACAAACCGTCACGGCCGCGTGAAGACAAGTCACACACCCATATATTTAAATATTTATCCGTGTCCCAAGCTTCGCTCCCATATGCCGTCTGCTTTACCCGATCTGTCATGGCAAGGCTTGTAGGCGACGACCCAAAAGCAGTTAAGGCCGTTTGAACACGCACAATTCCATTTGTTGTAATACCACTTGGATCTCGGGTAGCAAGTACAAATCTGATTCCCGCATCACCCGCCACCGGTTTAAAAATATCGCGTGTATTGATGGTATCTGGATTGGTTCGCGTATAACATTCGTTGAGCACACGCAATTGTGAGGTAATTAAATCATCGCTTAAATTATGTTGCGCTGTATTGTAAACTATATGAAAAACCACTTGAATAGTGTGAATCGTATCTTGTGATGTTTTCGTTTTGATTTTACTTTGAGCTAGCGCTTGTTTAAAAGTCGCATCCATATTTTGCTTAATTCCCGGATTGATCGACTCTAAGTATTCCATATATGCGGTATGTCCGCATTGTTCTACCTCTTGACTAAAGGCACTAATACTTAAAAAAAGAATTAAAATAGAAAGTAGCTGTTTCAACATCTGGAATTTAATAAGTTTCGAAAATACTAAATTTTGCGAATTATTGCATCACAGTTCAAAAATCTCCTATGGCGCTCGGTATTCCCGATATTAAATAGCCTTATTGTCCTTTAAACACAGGCTTGCGCTTTTCTAAAAACGCGCTAACACCTTCTGCGTAATCACTTGAATTACCTGCTATGTCTTGATAGTATGCTTCATAATCTAGCACCTCTTCTAGAGTTTTGTTTCCTGAATCATTGAGCATTTTTTTAATCATACCAATAGCTTTGGTAGGCGCATTGGCATAATAGCTTGTCACTTGCAAAATGGCATCATCTAACTCATCTGCAGGAACTGCTTTGTTAATCATACCCCAACTCACCGCTTGACTGGCCGAAACTTTAGTTCCCATCGTAGCTAACTCAAAAGCCTTATTTGACCCTACCAACTTAGGTAAGAAATAAGAAGACCCAGAATCTAAGACCAATCCTATTCCCACAAAAACTTCAACTAAATTAGCTCTCTCGTCGGCAATGCAATAGTCACATGCCAGGGCCAGGGAGCAACCTGCTCCAGCAGCCACACCATTAATTCTGCCAACAATGGGTTTAGGCATGTTACGCATGGCTAAAATAATTGGGTTATAGCCATTCTTCAAAAAATCATTGAAGTCTACTTTTACACCCGCTATATCTTTCAAATCTTGTCCAGAGCAAAAGGCTTTTCCCGCCCCTGTTAAAACCACCACACGACAGTCATGATCGGCACTTGCCGTTTGCAATGCCTGCAAAAGTTCGCAGCGCATCTCAGCTGTAAAAGCGTTATAGCTCTCTGGACGATTAAGGGTAATAGTTGTAATTCCTTCGTTTTGGTTATATAAAATGGTAGTGTATTCTGACTTCATTTTTTAATTTAAAAAAACAGTATAAAGGAAGAGCATAAAACTCCTACGGCAGCACCCATGGCCAACTCTAGTGGCGTATGGGCTTTTTGCAAATATCGTATAACTACAACCAAAATGCTTAAAACTAAAAATACCAGAAGGAGTATAGGCATACCTACAAAGTGAAACTTATACAATATCATAAGCGAGCTCCCTACTAGAAACGCCCATACAGCAGCATGCCAACTCACTTTAAGCTCCAGATAAACTAGAAACCACAAGAAAAGATGTAAAAATCCTGCGCCGATATAGAAACTTATATATTCATTCAGTAAAAATACATTGACCAGGGCAAATCCGAAATTAATCAATGAATAGGCTCTAAAAATAGATCTACGATCTAGCAAACTAGGTTCGGCTATATTGATATGGCGAACCACTTTAAAATACACTAACGGCAAGATAAGGTATACAAACCCTATCCATACCAACCCAACGCCAGCGCCCCAAAAATCGAGTCCTGCAACGAATGGCCAGTATACAAAGAGACTATATAACGGTAAAAAAATAGGATGCAACACAATTGCACCAGCTTGAAGGATACCTTTCATTTATAATTCTTTTCTTAATCGAGCCACCGGCACATTTAGTTGTTCACGGTATTTTGCTACGGTTCTGCGTGCAATTTGATACCCCTTTTCTTGTAAAATATCCTTAAGCGCCTCGTCGGTGAGGGGCTTTTTCTTGTCTTCTGCTTCCATTGCTTCTTTCAGTATTTTTTTAACTTCCCGATTACTAACTTCTTCGCCACTGTCCGTGGTAATTCCTTCCGTAAAAAAATCTTTGAGCAAAAAAATACCAAAATCGGTTTCTACATATTTACTGCTAGCCACCCTAGATATGGTAGAAATATCCATTCCTATTTGTTCTGCGATATCTTTTAATATCATAGGTCTAAGATCAGACTCATCGCCACTCATAAAGAATTCCTGCTGAATTTCGACGATCTTGCGCATGGTAATTAGCAAGGTGTTTTGGCGCTGTTTTACTGCATCAATAAACCACTTCGCTCCATCTAGTTTTTGCTTAATGTATTGCACTGCATCTTTTTGAGTTTGAGATTTCTTTTTACTAACATCAAATCCTTGCAACGTTTCATTATAGGATTTGCTTACGCGCAGTTCGGGAGCATTTTTTGAATTTAAGCTTACTTCCAAACTGCCATAATTTTCTTTAACAATAAAGTCAGGAATAATAAAATCCTTGCTCTCTGCGCCCTCTGATCCTGATTGCGCTGGTTTCGGATTTAGTCTGGCAATAAATTCCAATGTCTCTCGGAGATATTCTTCGGAGATATCAAATTTTTTAAGAATTCTGGCGTAATGTTTTTTAGAAAAATCTTCCATCATCTCGTCTATAATACTATAAGCAAGTTTATAGATCGGATTATTCCCCAATTCTTGTTTTCGTTTGATTTGAAGCAAGAGACACTCTTTAAGATCACGTGCACCCACACCCGCTGGGTCTAAATCTTGTATATACCCTAAAATACGAGCAAGGGTAGCTTCCTCAGTTCTAACATTTTGCGTAAAGAGTAAGTCGTTTTTTATAGCGACAAGTGATCTTCTTAAGTAACCGTCATCATCAAGCGTTCCAATTATTTGATCTGCTAAAATTTCTTCTTCAGACGTTTTTAGCGCTCCTGTTACTTGCTCTAAGAGTCGTTCTCTAAATGAAATGTGGTAGACTACAGGCATAAACTCTTTTTCTTCGGTGTCTCCTTGATAGTCGCCACTAAGCTGCACACCGCCATCATCATCGCCTAAGTAATCTGAAATATCAAACTCATCTTTGGTGCTCTCGTAATCAATATCTTCTGACTCACTAAAACTAAAATCAAGTTCTTCCTCATCATCTTTACCATTTTCTAAAGCCGGATTTTCAAGAAGTTCTTCTTCCATACGTTCCTCAAAATTAAGGGTATTAAGCTGCAGCAGCTTGATAAATTGTATCTGCTGAGGGCTCAGTTTTTGAAGTAGTTTTTGACTTAAATGTTGTTTTAACATGTGCTTACATAAAAAGTAGGTATAAGAACTTACTTTTGTACTCCAAAATTAGCAAGATTTCTAGTATCAACAAGATGCATACCAAACAATTAGACCAATTTGTAGGACAAGAGGTTACACTCCAAGGATGGGTAGCCAACAGGAGAGAGAGTAAAACCGTTGTTTTCATCAATTTACGTGATGGAAGAGGGATGTGTCAGTGCATTCTTGGTGTTGAAGATTTAGGTGAAGAATTATTTGCCACTGCTAAATCACTGGGCCA
>DGBH01000175.1:0-16708 GCA_002384205.1 Bacteroidetes bacterium UBA4009 | reverse complement strand
GTAGATAATCGACACCTATGGTTGCGTAGTCGCCGCCAATGGGCCATTATGAGAGTCCGAAACAGTATCATTTACGCAATACACAACTTTTTTCAACGTGAAGGTTTTGTACAAATGGACGCGCCAATCTTTACTGGGAATGCCGCCGAAGGGACCACTGATCTTTTTGAAACCGATTACTACGGACAACCGGCTTATCTTACTCAAAGCGGGCAACTATACGGTGAAGCTATGGCCATGGCCATGGGCAAGATATACACTTTCGGCCCTACTTTTAGAGCTGAGAAATCTAAAACCAGACGTCACCTTTCTGAGTTTTGGATGATAGAGCCTGAAATGGCGTTTTGTGACATTTTTGAGAATATGGACACTATCGAGGCTTTTCTTAGAGCGGTGGTACTAGAAGTAATCGAAAAATGCCCAGAAGAATTGGAAGTATTAGGTCGCGATATCAGCAAGTTACAAACCATTTCAAAAACCTTCCCTAGGTTAAGTTACGACGAAGCGGTAGAAATACTTAAAGGGCATAAAGATGTTGAGGGTCAAAACTCCATCAAAGTACTGGAACAAGACCTGCTTAACGTCGAAATGAGAATCGCCGAAGTAAAAGCAGACATATCCTCAAGAGAAGCTGCAATTGCTGCAGGTGGAATGAAAAAGGGTGAGATAAACTTTAACCAAAATAAAATAGATAGTCAAAAACAGGAACTTAAACAACTGGAAGAAGACCAACGCAATATCCCAAACTGGCTAAAATCTGCACGTGATTTTGTGTACGGAAACGATTTTGGAGGAAGCGACGAAACTGTACTTACGCGTTTATTTGATAACCCGATAATGGTGTACGACTGGCCACATGAAATTAAAGCATTTTATATGAAACGCAATCCTGAAGACCCTCGTTTTGCGAGAGGTGTAGATGTACTTGCACCAGAAGGATACGGCGAGATAGTAGGTGGTGGCGAGCGTGAAACCAGCGAAGAATGGCTGGTAGAAAAAATACAAGAGCATAAACTTCCGATGGATGTGTTTCAGTGGTACTTAGATCTTAGACGATATGGCAGTGTTCCACACGCTGGTTTTGGTTTGGGTTTAGAGCGACTTGTAGCGTGGGTTTGCAAATTGGACCACGTGCGTGAGACAATTCCTTTTCCTAGGTATTATGGGAGATTGGAGCCATAGCTAATTGGTCTAGGTTATAACCTCTCCCACACACAAAACTCAAAAGCAAATTCGTTCACTTCGCTTTGCGCATAGCTTTCACAACTTGTCTGCTTCCAGTTGTTTAAATTAGGCTCCGGAAAAAAAGCATCTGCATTCGGAAATTGAGCATCTACCTCACTTAGGTACATTCTATCTACTACATCTAAAGACTGGCGATATATTTCTGCTCCTCCTAAAATGAATATTTCACCATTTTGCTCTAAGTTATTGGCCAATTCTAGCGCCTCCGTTAACGAGTGCGTAACAAAAGCTCCATCGGCCTCATACTGCTTACTCCTTGTTATTATAATATTGCTTCGGTTAGGAAGTGGTTTGCCTATGCTCTCAAAACTCTTTCGCCCATGTATAACTACATGACCCGCAGTAGTACTCTTAAAAAGACGTAAGTCGTCCTTTATTTTCCAAAGCAAGTCATTGTCTTTTCCTATTGCATTATCTTTTGCCCGAGCTACTATAAGCGAGATTTTGTTCACGAGTACAAAGTTAGTTCGCTAATTCTAAAAGCTGGAATTTAAGTTTATGTGCCGTCCAAATTAAGAATAATCATCTTAGCGCTCGTTGTTTTCAATTGCTATCCTACATTCGCTGCACGATTTGGAACAAGCTATTTCATATATTCAAAAGGGGACATACCATCGATTAGGCAATGGGAATAAATTGTTGTATGTTTTGCATGGGTATGGCCAAATGGCCAAGTTTTTTATCCGTAAATTTCAATCTGCCGAAGAACTGGGCTACACCATTATTGCTCCTCAAGGCTTACACAAATTTTACCTAGAAGGCGCCAGCGGACGAGTGGGAGCCAGTTGGATGACCAAAGAAAATAGAGAGGATGATATCCAAAACTATTTGATTTATTTAAACGCTGTTCATAGCGAACTATCCTCCGAAAAAAACTGGGACGAAATCGTAATTTTGGGTTTTAGTCAAGGCGTAGCTACTGCGTTTAGATGGTTGGCAGAAAGCAACATAAAGCCAAGTAAATTTTTGATTTGCAGCGGATTAGTACCGCCTGATGTAGACTTAAACATCAAAAAAGACATCTTTGACCCTATTCAAATGTCTTATTTTTCGGGAGTAAATGACCCTTACAGAACAGAAGCCTCTGTACAAGAATTTCATGACAGTGTCTCCAGTAGCCAGCTCAATATGGAACTGGTTAATTTTGATGGTGTACACGAAGTATGCATAGAAGAAGTGCTAAAAAGGATATAATCCCCGTTGTTTATTTTTGGGCTCTAACTACATAATAACTGGCTGTAGTAAGAAAGTTTCGGAAAAAAGGCACCGCACTGATTAGCCCTAATTGCTTTCGTGGTTTTAGCCCAAACTTGGTTTCATAATTGGGATTGATAAACCAATCCGTCTTTTTCAAAATACTATACTTATTCGATTTTAAAATGCGATTGAGTCGATCGATGGTAATCCGAGTATCATATATCTCCAACATTCCTTCAATCTGTGCATCTGACTCCCCAATACTTTTTAATAACCCTTTATACAGGGGTCTAGGAATAATGTGAAAATACGGTAGTTTAGAAAACAGCTTATGTTTTAATAACTGCTGATGCCCACCAAAAGGATTATACCATGGCGGGAAACCAATAAAGTAAAGACCGTCTGGTTTCATAAAATCGCGACACCGTTTCATAAAAAGCTCCTGATTAGGGATATGTTCTATAACATCTCTGGTGATTATAATATCAAATTGATCTGGATTTACTGTATCGTATATATCTTCTGCTATGAGGGTAAGGTTCGTAACATTGGAGTGTTCAGCAAAATACAATTTCCCATTTGCTATACGTGACACCGAAATATCTATCCCCACACACGTACATCCCAGATCCAAGAAAGGCTTTAAATTTCCAGCTTCGCCACAGCCTATTTCTAAGACGCTAAGCGAACTATCTATTTTTTTAAGTGACTCTAAATACGGAATTACATATTTTTGGGTGGTTAGTGCTTGCTCGTTGAAATACCGCAAACTATCACTATGACGCTCTTGCATATTAGTAATTAATCGTTTTTAGGCGGTAAAGGGGCATTGCCCTTATTGAGTCTGTTCGGATTTGGTTTTTTGTTAGGATTAGGTCTAGTTGTCCCATCCACTTTAGGTCGATTTTCGTTGCGAGGTTGTTGTGCCGGGTTTTTATCTCCTTCTACTTTGGGCTGATCCGCTCTGTTTTTAGGTGCGTTTCTATTATTCCCACCTTTAAAATTACCTTTATTGTGATTGCTATTTCGATTTTGAGGACCTCTATCCCTATTGCCTTTATTCTTGGCATCCATACGGGTAAGATCTGTATCTCCAAGCAAGTCATCTTTATATTCTAGGGTTTTAAATGCCACTTCTGCGCCTTTTGCAGTATCGCTTAAAGTAGGTGGTGTTTTCCCTTGATTATTTTGAGTAATGATTTCATTTACTCTATCTATATCTACTGGGATCCAATCAAAACTATTTTCATAACAGTACCATGCCGTTCCTTTCAAGATATCTATTTTCCGGAGCGTGGCTAATCCTGATTCCGTTTTTAGCTTCACCTTTTCTGATGGAAATTCTTTTAGTTTTTCACTATACAGTTCCAGTTCATAGTTAAGGCAGCATTTTAATCTACCACACTGTCCACTGAGTTTAAGCATATTTATAGATAGGTTCTGAACCTTAGGCGCACTCATGCTAACTACTTTATAATCTGTAAGCCAAGTACTGCAGCATAATTCTCGGCCGCAACTGCCTATACCGCCTAATCTGGAAGCTTCCTCGCGGTAGCTTACTTGCATCATTTGTATTCTCGCTTTAAACTCTGCAGCATAGCGACGTATTAGTTCTCTAAAATCAACTCTTCCTTCAGAAGTATAATAGAAGGTAACGCGTTTGCCATCTCCCTGAAACTCAATATCGCTAATTTTCATTTGCAAACGAAGTTGCAGCGCTATAGTTCGGGCTTGTTCTAATGTTTTTTGCTCAATACCCTTAAATTCCTGGTATTTTTTTGTTTCAAACTCATTAGCCACACTGCGAATGGTTCTCATCTCAGCATTATTTTCATCAACTCCATACTTTTTGAGTTGAAGCTTTACCAGTTCGCCACTTAATGAAACTTCTCCTACGTCATAGCCTATATCCGAATCTACTATGACTTTATCTCCCGTATATAAATCAAGATTTTTAACGTTTTTAAAGAACTTTTTTTGGCTCCCTTTAAAACGCACTTCTACTATGTTAAAAGGCTGATAGTCTTCCGGTAAGACCATGTCAGTTAACCAATTATACACATTTAATTTGTTGCAACTGCCTGTACTGCAACTGCCATTATTGCCACAACCAGCGCTATGACTACCATTATTATTTCCGCAACTTCCGCATCCCATCTTTATATTTCGTTTTTATTTTAATTATCGTTTTTTTAAGCGCCAATTAGTGGCTCTCTATAAGAGTCGAACTCTTATTTTATGATGGTCAAATATATCTCAAAAAAGTAAACACTTTAGCTAAAAATACATAACCTAGTACTTGAAGGTGTGCACATGGCCTCTAACCACCCTATTTGCGTATAAAATTATAGCGTAAGTTTAGCGACAAATTAAATAATGCAACCTTGGCATTTGCATTTCGTTGAATGTGATAAATCACTTCATTGATCTGCTCATAGCTCGTTTCTATGTATGCGGCATTCAACGTACTCGAGAACTTTTTGATAAAATCTTGTTGATCCGTTTCTGCTTTTATTACGTAGCCTGTAATCGTTTTATAAAGCAAACTCTCTCGCATTATAGCCAAGCCATTGGTTAAGAATAACTGTAATTGAACTCTGCCTAACTTGTGCAATTCCTCTGTAATCTCCATAACTTTTTTCAAATTATTGGAATAGCAGGCGAGCATCCAATCTCTAAATATTTCAGAATAATTATCTTCTACACTCTCAACCAGATCGATAGCTTTTCGCAGATTTCCTTCAGATAGGTAGGCCAATTGTTCCGCTTTTTTACTGTCTAAGTTATATTTTTCTTGTAAAAAGAGTTGTGCTTCTGTTTCTGTATATTTAGGAATTTTAACCAATTGTGTTCTACTGGTAATGGTGGCTAAAAGTCTATCTGAATTTTCAGCTACCAAGATAAAATACGTCTTTTGCGTAGGCTCTTCTATCACTTTCAAAAGAGCATTACTTTGCTCAGCAAGATACTCTGGCATCCAAATAATCAGCGTTTTAGCTTCCCCCTCATAGGGTTTCATACCCAGTTTGGTCACTATCTCTCGCGTTTCTCTTCGGGTAATATTAGGCGATTTATTTTCGCTATCTGCTATCTTTCCTATCCAATCCGATGTATTCATAAACGGACTAGCTAATAACTCTTTTCGCCATTCTTGTACATAATCCGTACTAATGGGTTCTTTGCCTGATGTTTTTACAACTGTAGGATACGTAAAGTGTATATCGGGATGAGTAAGCGTACGTACCTTACGGCAAGAGCTGCATTCTCCACAAGAGTCTGTATTGCTTCTGCTGGTGCAATACAAATATTGCGTAAGGGCTAGAGCCAAATGTAATTTACCACTCCCTTCCGGGCCTAAAAATAACTGAGCATGTGCCAATCGTTCATTTTGGACATTAGCTATTAGTTTAGCTTTTATGGGCGCTAAGCCTGGAACATCTGCAAACTTCACTAAACCTCTTTCTTTTGATTAAAAAATTCGTTTTTGATACCGAAGAAAATAGTAATAGCTAGTAAAACATAAATCAAAGAGCCAAATGTAGCAGAAAGCATAGTGCCCAATGCATACGTAGCAGGCTCGTATTTGAAGGTTATCGTATGTTTACCTGCTGGCACTTTTAATCCTCTAATAATATAATTTAACCTAAAGTAATCTACTTCTTGATTATCGAGATAAGCATGCCATCCTTGGGCATAATAAATTTCTGAGAACGCAACATTCGACTCTGTAGCAGAATTATACGTGTATTCTAATTTCTCAGGGTGGTAACTCGTTAATACTACACTCGCATTAGAATCTACAGCTATAGACGTACTAATTAAATCTGCTTGATCTTTTTCCACTACACCTGAAGTTTTCGTGTCTAAAGTTCCTAAGGCGATTATAGCACTGTCTGCATTGGCGACCACTTTTATATCTCTCAAAATCCATGCATTCCCGAGTGCGGAACTACTTATTCCAGACATAGGTTGTCCATTTTGCTCCGCTTGATTTGGATAGATAAAATACTTCATATTAAGCATGTCCAAAATAGCATTATTCTGTACCTTACCTTGCCCTAATTGCTCGATTAAGTACCAATCCCATACATCTTGAAATCTTCTGATTTTAGCAGCACTATATCCTCCTATTGAATTATGAAAAAATGCACATCGATTACTACTTAAGGTGTTTTCGGTAAGATCTAGTACTCTGTAATAGCTCTTATCTTGTTGTATAGCTAAATCTGCTTGATATGGAAGATAGGTTGCCTCTCTCGCTTTTGGCTTCTCAAACTTATTATCATCTAAATAGCGTTTTCCCACCGTCCATAAGTCTAAGGTTACTAATAACCCAAGACAAAGCAACGCATATTGAGTCTGCATCTTTTGCTTATAAACTAACCATAGTACAAGTAGCACCGCTATGATAAAAAACAAGCTTTTATTCCCGTCTTTTTTCATCTCTTGAATACGATTATCTACCAGTTGTTCTTTGACACTAGCTACCGCTTGTGCATCGGGTTGTCTTCCTTGTTGGTTCAAGATATACTGTGCATAACGGGTATCGCTGTCGTAAGCTATTTGGCCTGTTTTTTCGTCGTATTTTGGGGTACTTTCAAAATCATTTAAGAGTGTACCCGAATAGGTTAGAATAAATACTAAGCCCACAGCGGCTCCTGCTGCATACGTTAGATGTTTAAGGTTAAGTTCTTTGTTTTTGATATTGTTCAACAGCTGTTCTACTCCCAAAATACCCAATAGCCCAGCACTTACCTGTACCAACACCATCATCATACTTGGCGCTCTAAACTTGTTGTACAACGGAAAGTAATCAAACATTAATCTATTAAACCATGCAAAATGATTGCTACCCAAGGATAGCACGATGGTTAGCAACATTACAGTTACAAGCCACCATTTCTTGGGCCCTTTTACCAAAACAAGACCCAATATCATCAACACAAAAATAGTTGCACCCATATACTTAGGACCAGAGGTAGAGCCTATCTCCCCATAGTACAAACCCAGTTTATCTGAATCTCCACCACTATAATTAGGGATAAATGTTGCTATGATATCTGACCAACCATTGCTATATGAGAAAACATAATCTTCCGTTAAACCGCTCTGTCCATCTTCACTTACCGCAACATTATCTTTAGATATGGTAAGGGCAGAAGCCCCACGAATAGACTCTTTAGCATATTCATTAAGCATCAAGATATTCAAACTGTTAGCTCCTAGAGCCAACACAACACCTAAAAGAGCTAAACTAGATGCCACGATAAAGTCTTTAATCGCATTTTTTTTGATGCTATTCACCAATTGAAAAACGAAGAACAAAACCACCATAAAGCCAGCGTAGTAGGTAATCTGAACATGGTTAATATATACTTGTAATCCCAAGCCTACAGATAAAATGGTAAGGCCAAGTAGATGTTTTTTTCTAAAAAGATATTGCACACCAGCGATAATCAGTGGCAGGTAGGCCGTAGCAATAGACTTAGTGTTATGCCCTACGGCGATTATAGTGAAGTTTTCAGTTGCGAAGCCAATACCTATTGCCCCTACAAGCGCGAGCCAAGGTCTTACCTTAAATGAAAGTAGCATAATAAAGGCACAGAAAACGTATAAGAATATTTTGGACCACACTCCAGGTGTAGTTGGGAATAATAAGTGCCTAATCAGTATTGGCTTAGTAGGATTACTTATTACCTGTGCGGGCATACCACAAAAAAGGGCATTTGTCCATAGGATCGTTCGATCTTCTGATTCTATATAATCAGCAACTTCGCGAGACGCTCCCTGATATTCTACGATATCATGTTGTACCGGTACTTTTCCTTGAAAATAGCCTTTAAACACTTTACTAAGCGGCTTGATATCCAAATTACGAGGAACAAAAGCTCCTGTAACTAAAACTATTAATCCTAAAATAATAAAATACGACTTGTACTTCTTTACGAAATCTTGCATCTGATGTTGTGATTGATTAGGTTCAAAAATAGAATTAGTTAGGAAAGTATCGAGTATTATTTAATGGATACTTTTTATTCCACTCCGTTAAGAAGGGTTTTACCTATTCTTCTTTTGAATTCTCAGCGAGATGCGCTGTGTGCCGTTGGCGTAATTTAATAAGCTCCTTAAGTGGCATTGCTGGATTACCTGCTACGGTTTCGCCAGCGCCAACACTTTTGGTAACCACACTACCTAGGCCGATAGTGGTGTTATCTCCAATGTAAATGCCATTGCGCACACTAGAGCTTGGTGCTACCCAACAGTTTTCGCCTATTGTTGCACTTCCTGCTATCATCGAACAGGCAATAATGAGCGAGTTTTTACCAATCGTAACATTGTGTGCGATATGCACTAGGTTATCTATTTTAACGCCTTGGTGAATTACGGTATCCTTTAATGACCCACGGTCAATACAGGTATTATTACCTATGTGAACGTAGTCTCCTATCACTACACCACCTAGGTGCGGGAATAATTCATATTCTTGAGTGGCTTCGTTTTTCACATAGCCAAAGCCGTCGCCTCCGAGCACATTATTGGCACCAATTATTACATTTTGACCTATTACCGTGTTCGATTTTATTACAGAACCTGCACCTATGTTGGAATTATTGCCAATGGTTACATTGCCTTCTATTACCGCATATGCTGCTACGTGTACCTTCTCTCCTATTATTGCTTGTGGGCTAATAGAAGCGGTAGGATGTATAAATGAAGTATTCACGGTTTCTACTGAATTGAATAATCCTTGAATTAACAAGGTTAAATCTTGTTTTGGATTTTCTGACGGTATAAAAACAACATCTGCATATTGCTTAATCATTTCATTGGAAAATAAATCCTGACCCACAATCACACATTTACATTTGCTATTTTGAAGTAGCGTGGCATACGTATCTTTATACTTGGATGAGATAAACGCAACATGTTGTTCTCCTGCTTCGTCTATCGCCCTAGGACGGGTTATCTCTTGATTTATGTTAACGTCATCGCCCATAATTAGTTGACTACCCCGTTTCTCAAACCACGCAATTATATCCGCTACCGTTGTCATTTTTTCCTGTATTTAAAAATCAAAAAAACGGATAAGCTCAAAAGACTCTGCAAATTTTTGCTGTATTTGTCCGCCGCGCAATTGAGCTAAAGACGTAACAAAATTAATATTGTTATAACTTCTTTGTTTTTGACTCTCGTAAAGATTGAGTGCTGCCATTTTTTTATCTAAGTGTAGTTGGGTAAGTTTTACAAACACAAAAGAAGTGAACCCAAAGTTATTCCAAGGCATCTCGTATCCCAACAAGCACGTATGCTTAAACGCCCGCATGCCTTCTTGATGCACCGTCATATGGTCTTGATGAATATCAGATGAACTCGGCACAAATACGAGATCAGGTTTCAACTCCAATCTAAGCTTTACAAAAGTCTCCAAAATATCTTGTCGAAAAGCGGGAAAATCTCTTACCTCAAAATCAAATGTATGAATATGCTCTGGCTTAATACCTAAAAACTGGCACGACTTAAACATCTCCTCTATAATCACTCCTTTTTGAAAACCGTCTGGAGTTGATTTTTCACAGGTGCTCATAACGGCAATATGTACTTCTTTGCCATCTGCTATAAGTTTTGCGATAGTGCCCCCAAGCCCAAACTCAGCATCATCAGGATGCGGGGCTAGTATCAGTACTTTTTTTATTTGACCAAACATGTAATTTATTTTTTTTGAAACCAATTCCTATTCTATGTGCATTAAGATGTGATTACCTTAAGCGAGAATCACTTCATTGTTCTCTGGTATTTATTTACTGTTAACGATATTATTTTTTCAAAGGTATAAAAATCTTCACTCGTTGTTGGTTCTACTTGATTCCGTAAAACTAACAGGAGCCAAAAGCACCTTTATTTTTTCACTAATTCATCGAGTAACTGGTCTAGCTGTACTGCGGTGGACTTTCGGTTATATTGCGCAATAGACTGATAATCTGCATTTAATGTACCTTCTTCTTGCATGCATTTTTTAATAAACGCTAACATCTCGTTGCTTTCTTGAGAATTAAACGTTACTCCTGAATTACTCTCTTGGATCAATGCAGCCGCATCCCCCTTTTTATTACCAATGCAAAGTATAGGTTTTCGGGCCGCTATGTATTCCATCATTTTGCCGGAAATAATAATTTCATCATTGGGGAGCGAAGGCAAAATCGTAAATAGCATGGAAGCACTTTTCATGAGAGAGAGGCTTTGCTCGTGAGAAACAAACCCTTTAACATCCACCTCTAGATTATCTATTTCATTCACTTTATTAATGAACTTCTTAGCGATATTACCCGCTAAAATTAGTTTAATCTTAGCTACCGAATCTCCTAATTGCTTGAGCGCTGAGACAAAACCATCAGACGGATATTCATCCGCCAATAGCCCTACAAATATAATCGTAAACGTATCGCTAGGCAAAATTGGAGCATTCTCCATTTTTACATCATCAAATCCATTGTAGATATACGTTACCTTATCTTGCTGCGCACGGGGCATTTTTTGTTGGAGCAATCGTTGCATGCTAGGCCCTATGGTCAGTATACTATCCGCATTGGTCAACACGCTTAGTTCTAATTTGGTGTTTCGTTTGTTAGCCCATGCAGATTTACTGGCTTGGTCTATACTAAATAATTCTATCCAAGGATCTCTAAAATCAGCCATCCATATTAGCTTAGGAAATAGTTTTTTTAATGCTACGCCCACCAGGTGAGTGGATTGAGGTGGACCTGTAGTTACTACTACATCCGGCAATTCACGCTGTATTATTTCTTGTGCTGCTTTTTTAGCAAATTTATTCCACCCCACTCTAGCATCAGGCACAAACAGGTTTTCCTTGATCATAGAGGCCAATTTCTTAAATATACTTTTCGAATTATTTACCCCTCCACGCGGAATTCCTTTATGCGAAGATCCCGTTGTAAGCAGCGAATAAGTCTTAAGTGGTTCTAAGGTAGAAGTCTGCACCACATTAATCTTGCTTATCAGCTCCATAAATGAGTCATCCATATTCTTATACGATGCATCCTTTGGGTTTACCGTAACCACTGTAACGTCGTTTCCCATTTGGTGTAAGAAATGAGCAAAATACGACCATCGTTGGACTCCCGAGCTGTTATCGGGTGGCCAATAATAAGTAAGTATGAGGACTTTCTTTTTCAACGGTATGGCAATATTAGCTCTATTTTAAGATACACTCTTTAAAAAATATGGATACTTGTTGTTTTTATTTTGAAAGAATAGTAGTCAATTTGCAAGCATAATAGATGTGCGGCATAGTAGGTATAGTAAGAAGAAACGGGGCTAACCCAAAAGACTCTCAATATATTGAGCAGATGCTTCAAGCACAGCATCATCGTGGGCCAGATGCTACAGGAAAACATGCTATTAGCCAAGGTCATTTAGGCCACAATAGGCTGAGCATATTAGACTTATCTGCATCCGCCGATCAGCCATTTTATTATCACAACGTGACTCTTGTTTTTAATGGGGAGGTGTACAACTACGTAGAGCTTAGAGAAGAATTGCAGGAACAAGGGCACGTATTTACCACCACAGGTGATACCGAAGTGATATGTGCCGCTTACCTTTCATGGGGACAAGACTGCGTCACTCGTTTCGTTGGGATGTGGGCATTTGCCCTTTGGGACCATACCGCAGAAGAACTTTTCTGCTCTCGCGACAGATTTGGGATAAAGCCATTTAATTACATCATCGCTGAAGGCGATTTTATCTTTGCCTCAGAGTTAAAAACATTAAAAATAGTTCCTGAGTTTAATCCTGAAATAAACCAAAAACAAGTTGCTCGTGGGCTAAACTTAGGATTCGCTGGATACAAAGACGAAACATACTACCAACATGTAGCACAACTTCGAGGGGCTCATAACCTCGTTTGGAAAAATGGAAACATCATTATAAAACGGTATTGGGATTTAAAAAAAGTACCTATACCCGAAACCGAAGCAGAAGCCATAACCGAGTTTAAGAGGCTCTGGCAAGACTCTCTAAGACTTCATATGCGTTCTGATGTACCTATTGGTTCGTGCTTAAGTGGCGGCATAGACAGTTCCGCAATAGTGGCAAGTATAGCAAAAGATCATAGCAAGCTAGATTATAAAACATTTACTATCTTTTACGAAGGCAAAGGAGCTGTGGATGAGCGACCATTTGCAAAACTATTGAGTGAAAGATATAAAAATATAGATTCTAAGTATGAGCAGCCGAGTGATGCCGACTTAGAAAAACATTTTGACCATTTTTTAGATGGAGTGGATGTACCACCTGCGGGAAGTTCTTATTACTCCCAATATTTTGTGATGAAACTAGCCAGTCAAAGCAAGATAAAAGTACTGATTAATGGGCAAGGAAGTGACGAGTACCTTATAGGCTATATGCATACCTACTATCGCATTCTTGCGGATTGTTTGCGGAGTTTAAAATTTTGGCGTTTTGCTAAAGTATTGAAGGCGCATCAGAGAGAACACCAGGTGCAATTTGGCGAGTTAGTTAAAACATGCCTGTTCTCGTTCATCTTGGTTTTTAGAGACGAAAACAGCTTTATGCAACTAGAGTTAAAGAAAAAACACAAGCAGCAAGCGGAATATGACTATGCAAAAAGCAGTCTTCATTTAGAAAATAAATTTGCCTCTAGAACGGACAACTTTCTCTATCATCTCCTTATGACTACCACATTGCCAACGCTTTTACATTTTGAAGACAGGAACAGTATGGCATTTAGTATAGAAAGTAGGGTTCCTTTTTTGGATCATAGGCTGGTAGAATATGGATTCTCACTCCCTATAAAATGGCGATTAAAAAATGGAGAAACCAAGTATATACTAAGAGAGGCAATGCAAGACGTGCTGCCCGATGCGATATATAAGCGAAAGGATAAAAAAGGATTTGTAACCCCGGGAGAACAACGCTGGGCACAAGGACCTTTAAAATCTCACTTTGCTGCGCTAGCAGACAACATTCATTTGAATTGGAGACTCAATATGCTTAAAAAATGGAGAGGTTAATGATATTATTTCTTGATTCTCAAGATCTTATTCACCAGTGAATTAAAATCTTCTGAAACATTAACTGAATATATGACAATAGCATAAACCGTTAAAAAACCGACACATTTAAACGCGATATTTAGAATTGGATTCGAAGCATTTGGCAAGAAATAAAACAATCCAAACAGCGCCACGGATATGAAGAGAATATAGAAAAAGTTAAGATTAAACGGACTCAGGTTAAATGCCAATTTGATAAATAAATATTTAATTAAATTGAAAATAACAAACGAGATAAGTGTCGCTGCGGCGGCTCCCTGTATGCCATATAAGGGTATAAGCACAAAATTAAGACCAATATTGATTGCTGCCGTAACCCCTAAAATCCAAAGAAATGCCTTGTTCCTAGTTGAGTACGCAATTATTGGCCCATTAAAACCAGTAGAAACATCTACGATCTTGGCGGCTCCCAATATTAAAACTGCATATTTGGTTTGAGCATACTGATCTCCTTTTGGCAAGAGCAGATATAAATCATCTAACCCAAGCCAAACTGCAAAATACAATGCAGAACAAAAAAGCAGCAAAGAACTACTACTTTGCTTATACAGCTTATTCATACTCTGCATGTCATTATCTGTCCAATACTTTGAAATGAAAGGAGCTGCGATAGACGATAGCATCGCATATGGAATAATAATCGCATTAATAATATTTAAACCCCAAACATATAACCCCGTGGCTTCCATCCCAAGCAAACTGGCAACCATAAAGGTATCTATATTGGTAATTAATGCTCCGCCTACTCCTATTGCAAACCCATAAGCAGCATAGCTTATCAATTTTTGGGGTTCTGGAAGCTTAAAAACATCCTTAATATTAATAGACAATTTGATGGTTAGAAGTGACTGCTGATACACAAAAAAACCAACAAAAAGTACTACTTGAAAAACAACTAAACTGATTATAACAGACTCAAATTGAACCCATTTATAAAAATAAAGCACCACCAATAAGGGCTGCACCAATTTTATAAGATTATTGAGTAACGACGGGACGGCAGTGCGTTGCAAACTATTGCACACATAATTCAGTATACTTATAAAGGGAACTATGCCCGCTACTAATACGGTCAAATCTATCACCACCGGCGCAAGGCCACTTTTGGCAAAATAATACGATGTGACTGCGTCTCTAGTGAAAAGATAAGCCAGTAAAAAAAGCGTGGTGAATAGTATCGGACCAAAGAAAGTAAGCGAATACAGACGTGACAAATTCTGCTTATCTCCTTCAAACTTTGGGAAATAACGAATAAACATCACATGAAAACCAAGTAATAAAAAAGGAGCAAACGTAGCGCCAGTAGTGAGTATAAATGAGATGATACCCAATTCCCTTATCTCGAGCATCCCTGTGTATATAACAAGATTACTAAGCATACCAATAAGCATAAAGCTATAAGCTACTAGGGTACTTTTGCTACCTTGTCTCTGAATTACTCCCATTTAATTATTACATCGACTCTTGCATCGTCCCGTCCTACACCAATTTAAATTTGTACAAGTCCAGCATTTACCCCGCGAATCAAAGTGTACAAATGTATGACGGGCATAACTCTTATCATAACTAAAAATACTTCGTCACACCACTCACCTCGTTTGATTACTGAATATGAAGTATCGTGCTTTTAAAGTGACTAAACTGCCCATCTATGGCCGCCGGTAATTCGTTCTGTATAAAAAATAGCTAAATAGATAGAGTGGTTGTAATTTTGAATACTTAATCTAGCTCCTATCAATCGTCCTACACATTACTAATTGACCCGTTACATGAAGAGAGAAAAACTTCTAGTTATCTTGCTTTCCCCATCTTCCTTTAGCATGCAGGATGTGAAAATATTGGAAATGCATTTCGAGGTCAAATTGTTAATTCACGTAAAAACCACAGGTTTAGGCTACCCTATAGAATTGACCAAATTTGCGCTACACTCGATCTATCTAATGCTTACAGGCTATCGAAAAACATTCTCTGTTTTTGCGGATACGCATATGCTCGTCCCCGTATTACTCTCCAAAATACTCGGTACAAAAACCTATATCACTATCGGAGGATACGAAGTTTTTAGCAAAGAAGAAATTGACTTTAAGCAGGACGTAATGCCCAAATGGCGCAGAAACGTAATTCACTTTATCATCAAACATGCGACAGTACTGTTACCCAAATCACACGAATTAGCTGAAAAAACGATTCAGATAAGAGGTCATAAAGACGATGTAATTACCTTATTCAATGGATTTAACCCATCCCTATTCAATGTAAACACAAATGTCAAAAGTACTCCAAGATCTGTGCTCACTATTGCGCAAGTTGCCGACTATAAAACATTTTTAATTAAAGGAATAGACAGAATACTTACCTACGCAGAAAATAATCCCGACTTTCATTTTACCATAGTGGGTATTCAAGACTCAATGTTGCATTATTTTCCGAAATTGAAAAACCTCACTATCGTAAAGCCAGTAAGCCATTCAGAAACGATACTTTACTATGCAAAAAACCAGTTTTACCTGCTCCCTTCTCGTTCAGAAGGTATGCCAAATGCCCTCTGTGAAGCTATCTTTTGCGGTTGCATTCCGTTAGCCTTCAATGCAGGCAATTCCAAATTCATAGTTCACAATCCCGACTTTATTCTTCAAGACGAAAGTCAAGCAGAATTTAACCGTATCGTACATCTTCCTCAATTAGAAGAAGCATCCACATCCATCCGAAATCGTGCAGAATCTTTATTTTCCTTGAGTACAAGAGAAGTCTCGTTGGTTAACATTATTTCACGGTAAAAAAGGAATGCCGAATCATCTCTAGATTTCATTATGCCGTCACCTAAACCAGTCCTGAGGTATGTATTGGATATAATTATATTCGCAGCGGATGTTTAAACCTACATTGTTTGTTATCACCGTAGGATCCGAGAATCATGCTAGTTCTCGTATCAGAATGGTTAATTATTTTGAACAAATAAAGGAAACATTCAATCTTACATGGATGCCACTTCGGGGTTATAGAGATTACCGAACAGAGGGGAAAGCATCTTTAACAAACAGCATAGATAAATACTGGAGATTACTAAAAACAACCTTTTTTCTTTTAGGATTCAACTACGATTATGTAGTAGTTCAAAAAGAAATAGTAGCAAGTTGGCTGTTAAAACATTTAAAAAGAAAAGGGTCTGTTTT
>DGBH01000138.1:1540-5176 GCA_002384205.1 Bacteroidetes bacterium UBA4009 | reverse complement strand
CCTTTGAAAACTTCTTACATACCAAATATGTAGGTCAAAAACGATTTTCACTGGAAGGTTTAGAGACGTTGATCCCCGCTTTAGATTCTATTATTGAAGTGGGTGCTAGTCATGGTGTAGAAGAGTTTGTAATTGGTATGGCGCATAGAGGAAGACTGAATGTGCTAGCCAATATTATGCAAAAAAGTTATGCTGAAATTTTTAATGAGTTTGAAGGTAAAGCATATGCGGATTCTATTTTTGAAGGGGATGTAAAATACCACTTAGGCTATACCAGTATGGTAGAAACAAGCTTAGGCAAAAAAGTAAAACTTAACCTGTGTCCAAATCCAAGTCATCTAGAAGCGGTAAATCCCGTAGTACAGGGAATTACTAGAGCTAAACTAGATCGTAAATACGGAAATGATTTAAGTAAAATAACGCCTATTTTAATACATGGGGATGCGGCTATAGCGGGTCAAGGTATAGTATATGAGGTACTTCAAATGGCTGGTTTAGAATCGTATAATGTAGGCGGTATCGTGCATATTGTAACCAATAATCAAATTGGTTTCACGACGAATTATACAGATGGTAGAACATCTATTTACTGTACTGATGTTGCGAAGTCAACCAAGTGCCCTGTTTTTCATGTAAATGGAGACGATGTGGAGGCACTTATTTATACCATGAAGTTGGCCTTAGAATTCAGACAAACCTTTAATACGGATGTGTTTGTAGATATATTAGGCTACAGAAAATATGGACACAATGAGGGTGATGAGCCTAAGTTTACGCAACCTGCACTTTACAAAGCAATTGCTAAACACGCCAATCCACGTGAAATATATGCACAAAAATTAAGTGCGCAAGGCAGCATTGAAGCCAATCTGGCTAAAACAATGGAGCATG
This sequence comes from Bacteroidetes bacterium UBA4009, assembly GCA_002384205.1. Taxonomy (GTDB): domain Bacteria; phylum Bacteroidota; class Bacteroidia; order NS11-12g; family UBA9320; genus UBA9320. The sequence goes on along the minus strand of DGBH01000138.1, from coordinate 4,285 downwards.
ATTTTAAAGACCTTTTACAAAAAGACTTAGAAGATGTGCGTGCAGATGTAATTCCGATAAATAACAACTTACCTAGAAATACATGGAGTAAATTAAAGTCGGGCACTAAAGAAGACTTTGAAAAGGCAGTTAAAACAGCGATTACCGCAAAAGAGCTGCTCACTGTGGCTAAAGCAATAAGTGATATTCCAGCTAAATTTTTACCGATTAAAAAAGTAACCAAGCTTTACGAAGATCGTAGAAGAATGATTGAAGATGGCGTTTACGATTGGGCAATGGGTGAGCTTATGGCTTATGGAACATTGGTGCAAGAAGGTCATGCGGTGCGGGTAAGTGGTCAGGATGTGGAGCGCGGTACGTTCTCACACAGACATGCGGTGGTAAAAACAGAAGAAGGAGATGAAGAATACGTTCCATTAAATAATATATCCGATAAACAAGCCAAGTTTGAGATCTATAATTCGCTTCTTTCGGAATATGCAGTACTCGGTTTTGAATACGGCTATTCGATGACTTCTCCCAATGGATTAACAATTTGGGAAGCTCAGTTTGGTGATTTTAGCAACGGTTGCCAAGTGATCATAGACCAGTTTATGGCCAGTGGTGAGACCAAGTGGGGAAGATTTAGTGGTTTAACCATGTTATTGCCGCACGGATATGAAGGACAAGGACCAGAGCATAGTAGTGCCCGTTTAGAAAGGTACTTACAACTGTGTGCTGCGGCTAATATGCAGGTAATGAATATTACTACCCCTGCTAATTTATTTCATGCCTTCCGAAGACAAGTAAAAAGAGATTTCCGTAAGCCTCTGGTAATCATGAGCCCAAAGAGCTTACTTCGTCATCCATTGGCAGTAAGTACTACAGAAGATTTTACCCAGGGTGCTTTCCAAGAGTTAATAGACGATACCTACGTTGATATAAAAAGTGTGAAACGTGTAAATCTTTGTACAGGTAAAATCTATTACGATTTGCTCGATAGACAGCAAACAGAAAAACGTAAAGATGTGGCAGTTGTGCGCTTAGAACAAATTTACCCAATGCCAGAAACGCAGATGGAGGCATTGTTCAAAAAGTATCCAAACGCACAATTCTGTTGGGTACAAGAGGAGCCAAAGAACATGGGAGCGTGGATGCATATATTGCGTTACGATTGGGCAAGAGGGTTTAAAGAAATCACCCGAAAAAGCAGTGCAAGTCCAGCTACCGGATATGCATCCGTGCACAAGAAAGAGCAAGAGGCTATCGTAGCTGAAGCGTTTAACGTATAGTTGCTAAAGTATACATTCAGGTGATTTGGTGGAGACACCAAGTTTGTTTTTGGTGAACGATGAGCTTCCGCTTTTACCTTATCTTAAATTCTGTATGACAGTCAAAACACAAAGATTGCTTGGATACCAGCGGGAAAGGAAATCCTAAGAGTAGCGTTGAAAGTAATGCAAATGGACCTTTGAGCCTAGGCTCTCCCACATTCCAAGAATTACAATTTGGGCATTGAAATGCGTTGGTTTCCGATGCAGTTTCTTTAATTTGATCTGCATCTTCATCTTGTTCTGCAGAATAATCCAATGCTAAAACTTCCTTAGCCCTATCTAAATCTTCGGCAAGTACATGAAGTTTTACGCCACCTATAGCGTTCGAGTAAAAATTATTAATTTGTATGGTTAGCTCATCCTGTAAACTACTCTCAATACCATGCGCATCTAATTTCCCCATGGCTAGATGTGCCTCGTGGGGATACATAAAAGTGGCTAACTGAACTAAGTTCATTATACGTTTTTAAAGTTCATCCTCTTGGTTACGTTTTTTTACCATGGTAAGAATAGTTGCCAAGGCTACCGTATCTCCGGTTTCGTCATAAACGTCTACTAAAAATTTCACAATTCCTTTTGCAACGTCATCTTCCGATTTTTTTTCTTGGTTTACTTTTTCTTTAACCGTAAACCGCACACCTATAGTTGCTCCTGGATATACGGGTTTGGTAAATCGACATTCATCTAGTCCGTAGTTTAAAAGAACAGGGCCTTTTTTAGCGTCAACAAAAAGTCCAGCAGCTTTGCTTAGTACAAAATAACCATGAGCCACACGACCTTCAAAAGTGGTCCCTTCAAGAGAGGTTTCATCCATGTGCGCGTAGAAATTATCTCCACTCACATTGGCAAAGTTTACAATGTCTGCCACGGTAATAGTGTGCTTAGCTGTGATTACCGTATCTCCAATTTCTAGATCTTCAAAATACTTACGGAAAGGATGTACGTCTTTTTCTTTATACATTCCGCCATACTGATATCGTTGGGTTATTTCGGTAAGCATGCTTGGGTGCCCTTGTAATGCAGTTCGCTGTAAGTAGTGTTTTACACTGCCTATACCGCCTAGCTCTTCTCCACCTCCAGCTCTTCCGGGTCCACCGTGCATAAGCTGTGGCATCGGAGATCCGTGACCGGTGCTTTCTGGTGCCGATGCTTCGTTCAGTATCAAAATCCTTCCATGATAAGAAGCGGCCTCTATGGCATATTCGGTGGCTATATTTACATCGGAAGTGGCAATAGTACTTACCAAAGAACCTTTCCCCATTTTGGCCAAGGTAATCGCTTCTTCAATACCAGTGTAAGGCATAAGCGTACTTACAGGGCCAAAGCATTCTATATCATGACTGTCTGTATTGATAAGCGGGTTTTCATTCAGCATAAGAATAGGTGGCAGGAAAAATCCTTTGTTGGCATCTGCACCTATTACTTCAAATTT
>DGBH01000138.1:0-1251 GCA_002384205.1 Bacteroidetes bacterium UBA4009 | reverse complement strand
CCGAGTGCAATTTGCACATCTTCCAAGTAGTTTTCAGGAACCATTATTCGGCGAATAGCAGTACATTTTTGACCCGCTTTGGTGGTCATTTCCCGACGCACTTCTTTAATAAAAATATCAAAGTTTGGGGTGCCTGGAGCAGAATCTTCACCAAGAATGGCTGCGTTCAAACTATCGGCTTCCATGTTAAATGGAATGGAATTTTCAATGATATGAGGTAAGCTTTTTAACATTCTACCTGTTGTAGCTGAACCGGTAAACGTAACTAAATCTTGTGATCCCAATGTGTCGAGAATTCCATGTCCTTTGCCGCAGTCCAGTTGGATTGCGCCTTCGGGTACTATGCCACTCGCTATAATGTCTTCTACCATGGCTTGTGTTAGGTACGAAGTAATTTCAGAAGGTTTTACAATAGCCGGAACGCCGGCTATTAGGTTGGCACTTAGCTTTTCGAGCATACCCCATATGGGGAAGTTAAATGCATTTATATGAACCACTACACCTTGCTTGGGGCTCATAATATGCTGGCCCACAAAAGTGTTATTCATACTTATTTTGGCGGTATCTCCATCTACGTAAAACCGTTGATTACCTAGTTGACGTCGAAGACTTGCATAGGTAAAAAGGGTCCCAATTCCACCGTCTATATCTACCCAACTATCGCTTTTGGTAGCTCCAGAAAGGTAACTGATTTGGTAGTACTTCTTTTTAAGGGTATCTAAGTGTAAGGCTAATTTTTTAAGCATAAAACCACGCTCATAAAAAGTCATAGACCGTAGTGCTTTGCCACCTATTCTGCGTGCATAGTCTGTCATGGCCTCATAATCTAATCCTTCACTGCTGGCAGTACTGATAAGATCTCCAGTTATGGCGTTGTATTGTTCAAATCCAGCGCCTTTGTGTTCTACCCAACGTCCTTCGGCGTAGTTTTTTAGTTTCATAAAAATAAAATTTAGTACTCGACAAAGTTACACAAATCAAGCATTCACCACATTACCCACAATGCTATCTGTCTCTAATCTAAATTTCTTAACCTTGCACCATGTCTTATAAACTGTTGTGTACTGATATTGATGGTACACTGCTCAATGCCGAAAGAGAACTAGCTGCGGAAACCATCGCAGAGTTTAAACGAATAAAAGATACCTGCAAAATTATCTTAGCATCGTCTCGTATGCCAATGGCTATGAGGCATTTACAAGCAGAAGTAGATATAGTGAATTTACCCATGATTGCGTATAATGGCGGCTT
>DGBH01000085.1 GCA_002384205.1 Bacteroidetes bacterium UBA4009 | reverse complement strand
TCTGGTATAATGGTAGTGTGCCAACAAGCCCGTTCCCAATTAGCTAACAAGGAAGAAGCGATGAAGATGCTTAAATCACAGCTATATGATATTGAACTTCGTAAGCAAAACGATGCACGAGCAGAAATCGAAAACGGCAAGATGAAAATAGAGTGGGGGAGTCAGATCAGAAACTACGTAATGCATCCATACAAACTGGTTAAAGATGTACGTACAGGTGAAGAAACCAGTAATGTACAAGCAGTAATGGATGGAGATTTAGCTGCATTTCACAAAGCATATTTGCTCGGACAAAAGAAGTAATTAAAGACAAGATTTTAAAAAAAAAGAGGAGCAAATCAATAATTTACCCCTCTTTTTTTTTAGACGTTTATGTTTATTTCAAAATCTCCATCAACTGATCCAATTTAGGAGATAAGATAATCTCAATTCTTCTGTTGGCTGCTCTGGCTTCTGGCGTATCTGCTGCATTCACAGGAACATACTTGCTACGTCCACTTGGGATGATTTTAATCGGATTCATTTTGCCCTCTGTGGTAAGGTAACGAACAACAGAGGTTGCTCTAAGCACGCTTAAGTCCCAGTTGTCTTCTATCGTAGCAGATTTCATAGGAACATTATCGGTGTGGCCTTCAACCATAATATCAAAATCCTCTAGGTCCATTAAACTCTCTGATACTTTGAGTAAGGCTGTTTTACCTTTCCAATCAATGTCGGTTTTACCGGATTTGAAAAGTAAACTATTGTCTAACGATACATATACTTTTCCATTTTTTTCTATAACAGAAATTCCACTGTTTTTGTATCCAATTAGAGACTCTGTAAGTTTGTTTTTGAGATCTTTTACTGCTTTTTCTTGAGAGGCTAGTTTAGATTCTAGTTCATTAACTCTTTTTTCTCTCTCCTTAAGTGATAGGGCTAAAGCGTCAAGATTCTTTTTAAGTTTATTGGATTCTTCTTCTTTGGCAGAGAGCTTTAGCTCTTTGGCATAAAGTTCACTTTTTTTCTCATCAAGTTGTTTGTCAAGTTGTTGTAACTCGTATCTCAAATCTTTCTTCGTTGTTTCATTGCTGTTTATGAGGCTCTTATAATTCTCTCCTAAAATTTTATAAGAGTTTTGAATTTTTTCAAAATCTGCTTTTTGTTGATCACACTCCATCACCGTTGCTTCATACTGATGTTGAAGAGCGTCATAATCTGCTTTTAAGTCAGCAAGAGTGGTATCGTTAAATTCTTTGAGTGTCTTTAGCCCGTCATAACTACCTTGTAAGTTATCATACTTTACCTGTAATTCTTCTAGCTTTCTTGCCGGAACACAAGCGATTAATGAGCACATGACTACGGCGGCTACTATTTTTATTGACTTTTTCATTTGTTTTATTAAAAGTGTTGGCCGCAAATGTATGGCCTGGTAAAGGGCGTGCAATTCACTTATAAACACCTAGGTATTGATATTCCTAAATATGTAGACGCTTTTTTGGTTTATAGATACTACGCTCACCTCTATTTTTAATACACTACGTACAGACGTAGCCAAAATAGTTCATAATCCACATAGCAGCATGTGGAGCTTAGCTATAAGTAATCTAAAAAAAATAAATAATTAGTGTTGGTGATGCATCTTAGTTTAAACTCTTTATCCTAGTAACAGGAGACTTATGTAAACCTAAAATGTTGTTTTCACCTCGTTTTCTTCCTCGTGTCTATCCAGTGCAAGTTGTAAAAGCTGACTGATAACTGCAGAATAAGATATTCCCGCAGCACCCCAAAGCTTCGGATACATGCTAATGTCGGTGAATCCGGGAAGTGTATTTACCTCGTTAACATAGATATCTCCATTTGGTGTTAAAAACACATCCACGCGTGACATCCCTTCGCAGCAGAGTGCTTTATATGTTCTTATGGCTATTTCACGAATTTTGTCTTGTGTAGCAGCATCTAGTTCTGCAGGTATTACAGTAACCGAACCATTTGAATCAGTATATTTTGCTGAGTAGTCATAAAAGGCATGGCTATCTTGGTTGGTCACTACTTCACCCACCGGAGAGGCTTTTGCATCTCCGTTTCCCATTACGGCACATTCTATCTCTCTGCCCACTATGTTTTGTTCGATAAGTACTTTTCGATCAAATTGTAGTGCTAAATCTATGGCTTGGTAAAATTCAGCTTCGGTGGTTACTTTACTTATACCTACGGATGAGCCTAAGTTTGGGGGCTTAATATACATAGGTACTCCCAGTTTTACTTTGATAGTCTCAAAGTTTATTAGGTGTCTTTCCGCCTTTAAGAAGCTTGAGAATGCGCTGTTAGCAATGCCAGCTTCATTTAATATACGCTTAGTTACTTCTTTGTCTATACACAGTGCAGAACCAATTACTCCGGGACCTACAAATGCAATATTCATGGTTTTTAATAAGCCTTGTAAACTGCCGTCTTCGCCCCCGGTGCCATGCACTATAGGGAAGACAACATCTATATTTCCGATGCTTTTTTGATCAGAAAGGGTAATTATTTGCTCTTGGATTGCTCCGGGTATTAAAACCAATTGAGTGCTACTTTCCACTACTACATTTTCGTGATTTAGTTCATCCTGTGTTTTTAAAAACCATTTACCGCTTTTGCTAATAGCAATAAGCACGGTGTTAAACTGATTGCTATCTATAGCTTTTGCTATGTTTCTAGCAGATCGAATAGATACTTCGTGTTCGGTAGATTTACCTCCGTATATAATTGCTGCCGTTTTGATGGACATATTTTTATCTTGTATGGTGCAAAATAAAGGAAGACTGGAGGCACTTTATGCACCTTTTATAACGGAGTTGTAGTACTCTATGGACTAATTCTTGCCAAGAACTTTTCGGCATCATGGCCATACAGCCATCTGGCCACGTTATCTTTCCATATTTCTTGATGTTGTTTTTGGGTAATAAGTCCTTGCTCGAGCACAAGATCGAGCAGTTTGCCAGGGTAGCTACTTTGCAATTCGCTTTCCATTTCTCCCAGTGGATAGGGGTCATCTAGGCCCATAATTATTTGATTGGTAGATTGTTGTCGCTTTAGCATCACCTCAAAACTAATAGCGTCATGCACCAATGTGTCAAAATAAATATTGGGATGTCCCACGGCAGCGCGGGGTCTGGATTTGCCCTCAAAAAGATCTGGTCTACCATCAAAACCTTGTGTTCTTCTGCCAATATTAATATGATTAAGCTGACCTCCGTGAGCAAAAGCAGTTCGAATATTAGGATACTTATCGTAGTAACCATTTAAGGTGTAAAAGTGATAAGAATCAGCACATTGAGCTAACATCCAAATCAAATGAAAGCGCCATGCTGAGTCTTCTAACTTTATGAATTTTTCTCCATCATAAGGATGTACCTCAATAGCTAAGTCGTATTTATTGGCCAGCTCTAATATGGGTTCTGTTTCTTCATTAAAAATCACCTTCCATTCACCTGCGGTGTTAAGATAATGAGTAGGAAGGCATAAAACCTGCATGTTTAGCTTCTCTACACAACGTTCTATTTCCCAAAGTGCGCCATCCACAAATCCAGCGTGTATTACAAAACCTGTAGTGAATTTCTTTTCGTTTTCTGCTTGTATCTGTGCATTAAAATCATTTTGAAAACGAAGTGCTTGTTTCATATCATTCTGTGTTAGGCCGTTGCCATACAGCTGAGAAAGGTTGAGTACTACGGCGTGATCTATCTTGTTATCCTCCATCCATGCGAGTTTTTCATCGAGGAAAAAGCTATCTGCCGTAATGGGTCTAGACCAGTTTTTCTGTCGCATGAATTTGCGATCTTGATCAATCCAAAATATTTCCTTATCCTTCATGAATTTAGGAATTTGACTGGGATAGGGTAATAAGTGTGAATGTCCGTTTATTCTCATCTATGTTGTTTGATTTTGGCGAATATAAGTTCAAATTTAATTCCTTATCGAACTCTCGTTTGAAAGCTTCTATAAATCAGCCTTTAGTACATGTGGATTGGCTAAGAAGCACACTATGTAGTACGTTTTTATATCAGTTTAAAATGATTTAAACTGTTGATAGCAATTTGGTTGTGTCTTTTTACAACGGATTAAGCTGTATCTCTTCTTCGTATACTCTCTTTTTCAACAACATTGGCAATTGAACGAAATTCAGCGCGAATGATGGGCCACTTCTTAGGGTATTTGTCAAATAGATCGTAAATCTTTTTAGACTGTTTGTTTAGCGCATCGGTAATACTGGCGTTGGTTACTGCTGGAATGCAGTGCAATCCTATATTTTTACCTATGATGGCAATTCCCTTTTGATATGCTGCACTTGCAGCGGTCTCGTATCTATCAAGTAATTTATAGGTCTTGGCATGTCTACCTAATTGGAGTTCGTTTTCTGGATTATTGCTATTTGTCGCCGTTGTGTTTTTTAGACTAGTAAGGTGATGTTGTGTGAGCGTTATTTCTGTATAGTCTTGGAGCAATGCCAGGTTAAGCTCTATCTGTATATGTTTTTCGAGATTTTCTTCTAAATCTTCAAAGGGTTGATTGTAATGCTTTAGAGACTCAATAAAGTCTTGACTCAAGTGTATGGCAACGCTATATTTCTCCTGTAATTTATTTATAATCAGTTGAATAAATTGTTTTATGGCAGTTTCGTAGTTTTGATTTTGTTGTAAAAGTTGTGCTTTGGTCTCACGTAATTCATTTTTACTTATAAGACCACCTTTAGCTATATTCTTCAAGATTGCTCGATCGGCATTCATAAGTTCCAGTAGGGAGGTGATAAAACCTTTGATACTCACTTCAAACTGTTTCTTTTGACTGGCAAGCAAGTATTTCTCTTTTGTAATACCGTAGGGTTTAAGTTGAATAAGTAGGTGTAATGTGCAGTTGGTTGCTGTAATACCCTTTATAAGAAGGTAATCACGTTCCAATTCCATTTCGAGTGATGTTTGACCAATTTGTTGCATTGTGCTGAATGGTGTTTCGCTTAATGCGTACCATCCAGATGTTCCTTTGGTAATGAATTGTAGCAGACTATCTGCTTCTGTTTCAGAGTGTTCGCCTTTTCTTGTTTGTACGTGAATAGCACCATTCGGGTAGTGGGCAATGCAAAATAGCTGAGGAGCTTGTGGCAGTGAATTTTGAATAAAATTCACTATAAGCTCTTGCTCAGGTATGTTTATGCTTAATAACACGAAGTAGCAAATGTAATACAGTTAAGTAAATAATAAAGTGAAATTAAGTTTTGTAAAGGAAGTTGTTTAGGTATTTTTAAGCTAAAATAAAGGCAGTTAAATAGTGCTTAAATAACTATATTACAATGATTTAGAGATATATTTTTGCTGCGAATACAAAGGGTAATCAAGTGTATATGAAACCGAATAATTAAGTAAAATGACGACAGTAAGCAATGTAGAAGAGTATTTATGGGTTGAGGTGGGCAATGCCGCGGGAGTATTAATAGCCTTTTTGAAACAGAAAAGTATTCATACCATAAGATACGAAACGCAGTTAAAGAATTTGCGTAAGGCTTTATATCTTTTTATGCTAGATTTTGATGTAGATGATTTTACAAATGCTAGTCTTTATAACGATGTACAGTCTACCTCTGGACAACAAAGAATACCGGAGAACAGTCATAGAAATAGGCCGAATAAAAAAATAGTCCCCAAAACACCAATTCGAAATTACAAACGGTTGCTTATCAGAAAAGTGAAATCAATAATTTTAAAAATGATTTGTGCTATGGAAGCAGTTGTTAATCACATACGTGTTATGGGTAAAGTGGAAGAACCGGAATATGAAAATCGAATTCGGAAATAATATTTTGTATAGGTTATGGTAAAGGTTTCTTCTCTTTTTCGAGTTTTTTATAACTGCGATATAATTCACGGGCGATACCATCAGATAGGCCTACTTTGGGGATATAAATATGTGACGATCCAAGCCATTCTGCAGCGGTAAGGTATATCTGAGAAGCTGGAATAATAACGTCTGCTCGGTCTGGGTTTAACACAAATTTACTAATTCTATCATCGTAATCAACGAGTTCTAGTTCTTCTTTAAAAGTAGCTAAATCTGCTACGTGAATAAAATAGTCGTTAGGTTGCTTGCGCAATACCTTAAGAAGTTTGTTGATATTTCCTCCGGTACCAATGATAGGTGTTTGAGAGTGAAACAAGTTATTTTTTTGAAGCCATGATTTCATTTCATCCCAAAGTGCTGGATTTACCGCATTATGCAGAAGTCTAACAGTACCTATTTGTAAAGAAATAGAATCTACTTTTTTCGCATTTTTTAGGTAGGTAAGCTCGGTACTTCCGCCGCCTACATCTATAAATACAGCACCTTCTATGTGGGGCATAAACTCGGGTAGGTCTTCAAAAGAGATCGTATCGGCCTCTTGGTCACCGCCAATAATTTCCAAGTTAATATCTGCAAAACGCTTAATTTCTTGAATGATTTCAAGGTTATTACTGGCTTCGCGCATGGCGCTGGTAGCATAAGCACGGTAATCGAGCACTTGGTGTACGTTCATCAAGTGTTTAAATGACCGCATTGTTTTCACCAATTGCTCTGTTTTCTCGGGACCTATTTTCCCATGAATAAATGCATCTTCACCAAGTCGTATCGGCACCCTAACTAACGAAAGTTTTCTAAAAACGGGACCGTCTTGGGTTTCAAATACGTTGGTAAAAAGTAATCGAATAGCATTAGATCCTACGTCAATTGAGGCGAATTTGTATAATTTCAAAATAGTGGTACGAATATAATTTTTTTGTCGCGTAGATATACCAAGGTTATTATATTTGCACCCCCGAAAGGGAAATGGCTTCGTAGCTCAGCTGAATAGAGCACCTGATTACGGCTCAGGAGGTCTCAGGTTTGAATCCTGACGAGGTCACTCTAGCGGAGAATTGGTTAATTTTAACTGGTTCTCCGCTTTTTTGTTGAGCTAAATCTGTTGCTATTAAAGGGATTGAGGAGAAAATAGAATTCACTCTTTTGGTTTGAACTTCGTCGATTTGTTTGTTGTAACCCATTCCGGATGGAAACACCAATTGTTGTAATTTTCGGTTCTGCCGCATTAATTATTT
>DGBH01000090.1:3194-3395 GCA_002384205.1 Bacteroidetes bacterium UBA4009 | reverse complement strand
TAAAAGTAGTGTGGACTAATGGTACAAATGTTTCAGCAGCACCAAGAGATGATCAACAAGGTCAGCAACAACAACAAGCTCAATCGTTTGTAGCTCAACCAGATGATTTACCTTTTTAATGCATGACAGATCAATGTAAAATGCGCAGTGAAATTATGACTAAATGTGATTTCAATTACTGCGATATATGTCCCGAATGCT
>DGBH01000090.1:0-2989 GCA_002384205.1 Bacteroidetes bacterium UBA4009 | reverse complement strand
AACAATTAAATTAAATTAAATGCAAACAACAGAGATCAATGGATTTGTGATTGACGAGTTCAATTCACATAAGCTTGACGAAGGTAGCAAGCAGGGTATATGCCCTGTTTGTTCTCCGGATAGAAAACCTAAGAATCAGAAAGCAAAGTGTGCTTCTTATGATTGGGATCGGGGTCTCGGTACTTGTCACAATTGTAATACTAGTTTTCAATTACATACTTATAAGCGTAAAGGTAATGCTGAAAAAGTATATATTAAACCTGCTCCTGTTGCTATACACGAAGAGCCGGGTATGCAGGTTGAAGACTGGTTTAAAACAAGAGGTATTTCCAAAAAGACTCTCAATGACTTACGAGTTACTGAGGGTCTTGAATGGATGCCGCAGACTCAAAAAGAAGGTAATGTAATTAAGTTTAATTATTTCATGGGCGGTGAATTAATTAATGTTAAATACAGAGATGCAAGAAAAAACTTTAAACTGTATAAGGGTGCTGAAAAAGTATTCTATAATATTGACAGTGTAGTAGGTTTTGATTATTGCGTCATTGTTGAGGGAGAAATGGATGTGCTTGCGTTACATGAAGCTGGAGTGACAAATGCAATATCAGTTCCTAATGGAGCTACGCTTAATACTAATAATTTAGATTATCTAGATAGCTGTATTGATTACTTTGAAGACAAAAGTAAAATCATATTAGCGTGTGATTCAGATGAAGCAGGTCAAGCATTACAATCTGAATTAATTAGAAGGCTAGGGTCTGAAGTTTGTTATATAACTACATTTGAAGATTGTAAAGACGCTAATGAATATCTATTAAAGTATGGAAAAGAAAGACTTACTTCTAGAATTACAGGAGCCAAACCAGTACCACTTGAGAATGTTACCACATTTAGAGATGTTGAAGATGAGGTCACTGACTTTGTTCGTAATGGTTTCAAGCCTGGTTTTCAAATTGGTTTACAAAACTTTGACGATATATTTTCGACATATACTGGTCAGTTTATTACTGTTACTGGTATACCTTCTTCAGGGAAGTCGGATTTTGTGGATCAGATGGTTGTCGGATACAATGCTAATTATGGTTGGAAAACAGCTTTCGCATCTCCGGAAAACCAGCCGACTTATCTGCATGCTCATAAGTTAATGCGTAAAACTTGGCAAGGTATGCCAACTAAAGATGACATTGGTACAGAGCGATGGAATCAAATAGCGGATCATTGTAATGGTAATTACTTCCACATTGACATGGAACGTTATACTTTAGATTCAGTCCTTAAAAAGGGGGCAGAGCTAGTTAAGCGTAAAGGTATTAAATGTTTAGTTATAGATCCTTTTAATAAAGTTAGAGACGTTGGTGGATCCGATGATGTAAACAGATATACTATGGAGTACTTGCAAAAGATTGAAATCTTTGCTAAAAAGTATGATGTACTAGTATTTATTGTTGCGCATCCAACTAAAATGTATAAGGATAAAGACGGTAATATTGAAGAGCCTACAATGTATTCTATTAAAGGTGGTGGCGAATGGTACGATGCTTCTTATCACGGTATATTAGTTCATAGGAACTACAACGACAATACTGTAAAAGCTAAAGTGTTAAAAGTTAAGTTTCAAAACTTAGGTACTAATCAAGCGGAAGCCATTTTTAAATGGGAACCAAAGTCAGGTTGTTTTATTCCTCACGAACCAATCAGCATTGCTGGTGATAAAATGCCATGGGAATAGATGGGTAGCGGATCAACCAAAAGAAAAGGAGCTGTTGATATGGGTAATACCGGATATGACAAAAATGATTGGGAAGCTTATCGTTGGTGTATTAGAAATAATATTGCCATAGGTGCAAAAGCTAAAGCTAATAATGCGTGGTATATAAATATAACTAATAACGGATCTACGTATACTAGCCCAGAATCTTATGGAAAAACAATTATATGGAAAAAAATATTTGAATACTGTAGATATTATTATGAAAAAAATAAGCATAGAAAATGAGTACAGAGGATTACTTTCAGAAATACTCAACAGAGGACTGGATAAATCAGATAGAACAGGCACAGGGACGAAGTCTGTCTTCGGAAGAACGATTAGACACGATATGTCTTTGGGGTTCCCTATTCTTACAGGAAAAAAAATAAGTTTTAATGCCGCAAGAACTGAATTGCTTTGGATATTAAACGGTAGAACTGATTTAAAATATCTTGAAGATAACGGCGTTAAATATTGGCGGCCAGATTACGAAAGATCAGGTAGAAATGATGAAACATTAGGTCCCGTATACGGAAAACAATGGCGCGATTTTAATGGCGTAGATCAGCTTAAAAATCTTGTGTATAGCATCAATACTAATCCAGATTCTAGACGTCTTATAGTTAGTGCATGGGCTCCACACGAGTTAGATGATATGGCATTGCCTCCTTGTCATTATGCTTTTCAGGTTTATATTAATAATGGTGTTATGGATTTGATGTGGCAACAGCGGTCTGCTGATGTTTTCTTAGGTTTACCTTACGATATTGCAATGTATGGTTTGCTATTAGAAATGTTAGCTAAAGGTGCTGGATTAAAAGCGGGCGAATTGATTGGTCAGCTTGGTGATTGTCATTTATATAATAATCATTTAGAGCAAGCAGAAGTTTATTTAAGCAGAGCTAATAGAGCGTTCCCCCAGTTAGAATTAGAAAGAGGTATAATTATTTCTGACCCGTTATCCGTTGCTCCTAATTATTTAGACATACCTCATAAATTCGAAATTAAATTAAATAACTACAATCCTTACGCTGCAATAAAAGCAGAGTTAAGTGTTGGTAAATAAATCAAAAAATGTACACAATTTATCACATTCCTGGTAAAAAAATTGGAGTTACACGTAATATTAATAAGAGAGTTACGGAGCAACAAGGATATGCACCAGACGAATACGAAGTTCTACTTACTAGCGACGATATAGATTATATATCAACCATGGAAATAGAACTTCAAAAGTCT
>DGBH01000136.1 GCA_002384205.1 Bacteroidetes bacterium UBA4009 | reverse complement strand
TTCACCGCCTCAGGAGTAACTGCCTTGTGCTCGCCAAGAGCTATCCAGCCACGCTCACGAAGTGTTTCGCTTACTTTCTCAGCAGTACCCTCACAGGCGTCTATGTAGTCTGACAAATGCGTTGGAATACCGAGTGATTGAAAAAATTGTTCTGTCTTAGTAATGGCCATTCTCGCTCGCTCTTCGAGTGTACCTTCGGTTATGTTCCAAACACGTTCACCGTATTGAGCTAGCTTTTCTTTTTTACTCTCTAAGAAATGATGATAATGTCTTGGTGCTATTATGGCTAAAGTTCTTGCATGATCTATACCATACAGTGCAGTGAGCTCATGACCTATAGCGTGAACTGCCCAATCGGTAGGCACCCCTTTTTGCAGCTGTCCATTGAGTGCCATAGTACAACACCACATAAAGTTAGCCGCTGAAGTATAGTCCGCTGGATTCTCCATTACCTTGGGAGCTGTTGCTACAAGACTATTCATGACGCTTTCGGCAAAACGATCTTGTAAGTCTGCACCTATAGGATAAGTCATATATTGCTCCATCACATGGGTATACGCATCGGTTATTCCATTGGCAAGTTGATTCTTTGGAATAGAAGCAATTACAGTAGGATCTAAAATACTAAATTTAGGAAAAAGTCCTGGTCCGCCCATCGCTAGTTTTTGACCAATTTCCCTGCGAGAAATAACCGAACCACTGTTCATTTCGGTACCAGTAGCAGGAAGCGTTAGTACGGTACCAAAGGGCATTCCTATTTCAGTTCTTATCCCCTTCGCCAAAATATCCCAAGGCTCCTCGCCTTCATAAAGTGCTGCTGCTGACAGAAATTTAACACCATCTATAACAGAACCTCCACCTACAGCAAGTAAAAAATCAATTTTTTCCGCTTTGATCATGGTCAATGCATCCATCAAAATTTCATATTCAGGATTAGCAGGTATTCCCCCAAACTCTATGTAGTCAAAATTCTTGAGAGCTTCGGTCACTTGCTCGTAAACTCCATTTTTCTTGATACTTCCGCCACCATACAGCAACATAATATTGGCATTAGGAGGTAGTTCTTGGGTAAGTTTTGCTATGGTATCTTTACCGAAATGTATTTTAACTGGGTTTATTAATTCGAAATTACGCATACTAGAGTAACGAAGTAAACCAAAATTTGTTGGAATTAAGTTAAAACCTTAACTCCTTCACGACAAATCGGGCAAACAGCTCCTCTGAGTACCAGTTATATTTTTTGGTAAGGGCTATCGCTTTTTTATGATGTTCGTTTTTGTAAGCAAATTGTATTATGGCTTCTTGGTTTTTCCATAGGCTAAAAGTGGCCATTTCTAAAAGAGGTATATCTCCAATTCCTTTGGTAAATAGTAGTCCAGGGTTGTCCCACAAATCCTGATGTGACGTGGGTACATAGTTCCAAAATCTAAAGAGTTTATGCCATTTTACCGAGGCACGAGTTATTACCCCAATTTGGTCATCCTCACTTACGGTCAAAAGCTTCATAGCTGTGAATGGACTTTTACCATCCCACGTTCCATTTACTTTTATGCAACGTAAATCGTAGTTTATTATCTTTGAGCAGCGTTTTTTATACTCGTTTATAAACATACTATCCTTAAAAAATAGTGCTGCGTCATCTTCTGATTCCCAAACGGCTAAAAACGCGTATTCTGACCAGTCTGGTAAAATACTAAATCCTTTTTTTCCTGTCCCTAGTAGTTTAAAAAATGACAGGCCTTTAGTGTTTTTAACAAGCCGTGACCCACCACCCATCATTTTGAAGGCCCAGTACTTATGCTCTGTAAAAGTGAAAAAAGTAAGTGTGGTCATTGTTAGTCTATGTAACACAAAGAACGAGTAATTGTTAGGAAGGTATTGTAAACTAGGCGGCTTGCGTATGGCAATGTTTTTATAATTGAGTAGAAAAACATCGACTAGGTTACTTTTATTACTTCAATATGTCTCCCACATTTGCTTTGATTTTATGCGCTATTTCATCAAGCGGCAAGTCATTGTCATCTAGCCCAAAAGGGTCTTCTATTTCCTCAGCAAGTACTTCTATACTTACCAAAATGTAGAATATAAAAACGGCGATAAGAACCGTACCATATCCAAACGAGGACACAAACCCAACCGGCAGTGTAAATACATAAATAAATATAAATTTCTTCAGAAACAGATTGTAGGAGTAAGGCATAGGGGTGTTTTTTATTCGCTCGCAAGCACCTGTTATGTTTGAGAAGGTGTTCAAATTGGTGTCCATAGCCAAGTATTCTATATCGCTTATTTCTCCTTTATTTTTCATACTACGCAGTCTGTTATACATGAGTTGCGATATATAGCTGGGCTTATGGGATGCCGCATAAAAACTTTGATCTTCCTCTGCCGATAGTTCTACGGTAAGCTCTTCAGACTCATCTCGTAAGTGCCATTTTAGGGCAAATACATAGTTTGAAATCATACGATAAAAAAACGATATCGTATTTTTATCATTTGTGGTAGATGCTATCTTTACAGCAAGCGTGCGACTATTGTTTACCAGCTCTCCCCACTTTTTTCGTCCTTCCCACCAGCGGTCATAAGCAGTATTGGTTCTAAAAACAAGGAGCAGAGATAGTACAAATCCTATAAGTGAATATACCGCAATAGCATCTTTAAAAATATGCAAATCCTTGAAGTAAGTCAGCTCCACGTATGTTAATACAGCCGTCATACTAGCCAAAATTAACATCTCTGGCAATAAGATTCTTAAGGTATCGCTTTTGGGTACTTTGAGTATCTGCGTAAACCAAATTTTAGGATTATACTTTATCATTCTTGGCCAAAAGTAAGAGATTAATGTCACTTGCCATTACATGTATTTTTGCGTTAATTCGCAAAATGTCACGCTACATAGCAAAAAACCTAAGCGACTATAATCAACTCTATGCTGAGAGCCTTTCTAACCCTTCACAATTTTGGGGAGAATTTGCCGCACAAGAATTTACGTGGCACCGCAAATGGGATAATGTACTTGACTTTGATCTTACCAAGCCTAACGTAAAATGGTTTGAAGGCGCTAAACTTAATATTACCGAAAACTGCATTGATCGGCATCTTGCCACAAAAGGTGAGCAAACAGCTGTCATCTTTGAGCCTAATGATATTCACGAGCAATCATTACACATAACCTATAACGAATTGGCCAAAAATGTAAATAAAACGGCCAATATGCTCAAAGCCAACGGAGCCAAAAAGGGCGATAGAATATGTTTATACATGCCCATGACTCCAGAATTAGCTTATGCTGTACTGGCGTGCGCCCGTATAGGGGCAGTGCACTCAGTCGTATTTGCCGGTTTTAGTGCTAAGAGTTTAAGCGACAGAATAATGGATGCTCAATGCTCTATTATAATTACTGCGGATGGCGGATATCGCGGCGCTAAAATAACTCCACTTAAGGAAATTATGGACGAAGCGTTAGAAAGCTGTGATTGTGTAAAAAAGGTTATCGTACTAAATAGAACCAATACCAAAATTCCTATGGAATACGGACGAGATGTATGGTGGCAAGAAGAATTTGAAAAGGCGAGCGATGTCTGTGCAGCAGAAATAATGGATGCTGAAGACATGCTCTTCATACTTTATACCAGCGGGAGCACCGGAAAACCAAAGGGAATGGTGCATACCTGTGGAGGGTATATGGTATATACCAACTATTCTTTTCGGAATGTTTTTCAATATCAAGAAGGCGAAGTATACTGGTGCACTGCCGATATAGGTTGGATAACAGGTCATAGCTATATAGTATATGGACCACTTAGTGCGGGGGCAACAACTGTACTATTTGAAGGGGTGCCAAGTTACCCAGATATGGGTCGTTTTTGGCAAGTAGTAGCTAAACATAAAGTCAATATTTTTTACACCGCACCTACAGCTATTCGATCATTAGCCACCTGTGATATAAACTTAGTAAACCAACATGACTTGTCTAGCCTTCGTAAACTAGGCACGGTAGGAGAACCCATCAATCTTGAGGCTTGGGAATGGTACGACGAACATATTGGTAAACAAAAATGCCCCATAGTTGATACTTGGTGGCAAACCGAAACCGGAGGAATTATGATTAGTAGTCTAGCGGGAGTGACCAAAGACATACCTACTTTTGCTACGCTTCCGTTACCTGGCATACAACCTTGTCTGATGGATGAAAATGGACAGGAATTACCCGGAGGAGAACAAGAAGGTAGACTTTGTGTAAAATTTCCATGGCCAAGCATAGCACGTAGCATTTACGGAGATCACCAACGCTACGCAGACACCTATTTTAGTACATTCCCCGGCAAGTATTTTACAGGGGATGGTGCTAAGCGCGATGCTGAGGGTAACTACCGCATTACAGGCCGGGTAGACGATATAGTGATTGTAAGCGGACATAACCTGGGCACTGCAGAAATAGAAAATATAATAAACGAACATCCCCAAGTAGCCGAAAGTGCTGTAGTTGGTTATCCGCATGATGTGAAAGGAAATAGCATTTACGCGTATGTCACACTTAAGACTGACGGCAGTAATCACAGTCAACTTGAAAATGAGATAAAAGATTTGGTTTCAAGAACCTTAGGCCCTATTTCTAAGCCAGAAAAAATTCAATTTACGTCAGGCTTACCTAAAACACGTAGTGGCAAAATAATGCGTAGAATCTTAAAAAAAGTGGCTGCCAACGAACTAGAAAACTTAGGCGATATAAGTACTCTGCTCAATCCAGAGTGTGTGAAGGAGATAATTGCTGGGAAGAGGCAGGGTGGCTGATTTAGGGCGTAGGATATGAGATGTATGACTCTTGTCTGTTTTGGACATTGGCTGACCTAACAAAAGAACGCCCCTCGTCAAGGGGAGGGGCGTTCTTCAAATTCTTTACTGATTTAGCGTAAATAGAGAAATACAGGACTTCCGTTACTATAACTTCCCAATCTCTCTCACTAAAGCATCCACATTTTCATTAGGAGTTGCCCAACTGGTAATCAAGCGAATAGCCGAGTGGTTTTCATCTATCTTTCGCCAGTGATGAAATGCAAATTTTTGTGCCAAATGCTCAATTTGCGTATTGCTTAAAATCGGAAAAATTTGATTGGTAGTTGTATCTGCCCAAAATGGAATTCCTTTGTCTGAGAATGCTTGCTTCAATTTCATTGCTTGTTCATTTGCATAACGAGCTAAGTCAAAGTACAAATCATCACGCAGCAATTCTTCAAATTGAATACCGATTACTCGCCCTTTAGCTAACATAGCTCCACGCTGCTTTATATGAAATGCAAAATCTTCTTGTAGTATGGGATTATTTATAACAATAGCCTCTCCCAATAATGCTCCATTTTTAGTGCCTCCTAACCAAAATACATCCGTAAGTTTGGCAACATCGGCCAGTGTTAGATCGTTGTCTTTTGCTACGAGCGCATTTCCCAGTCTTGCTCCATCCATAAACAAGTATAGATCGTTTTCCTTGCAAAAATTATACAAGTCTGTAAGGTCTTGTTTATTATAAATAGTGCCCATCTCGGTAGCATTTGAAATATATACCATACGCTGTTTTAGCACATGAGGTTTATTTGTATGCGCATCTAAGACCTGCTGAATGTAAGCGGATGTAAGTTTGCCAGAGCTTGCTTCTATAGCATTTATTTTATGACCGGTAGCTTCTATAGCACCTGTTTCATTGGTGTAAATGTGCCCAGTAGTTGTTGCTATTACACTCTCGTGAGGTTTTAAGCAGGCTGCTATTACAAGCATATTGGCTTGTGTTCCGCCACTAACAAAATGAACTTTAGACGTTGGAGCCTTCGCTTTTTCTAGTATTAGTTCAGCTGCACTTTGGCAATAGTCATCCATACCATAGCCATCTTGTTGCACCATATTGGTGCGGACAAGTGCCTCCAAAACACGAGGATGACATCCTTCAGAATAGTCATTTTTAAACGAGATAATCATGATACACTCAAAATTAAGTTAAAAAAATTAAGTTGTTCGTTGGCAATCGTTATTTTACTCCTGCTCTACCGTCCGTTTAGACTTACGATAGGTGAACGAGTTAAAGATATTACGGCGAGCAAAGCGTTGCATTTTATCTGCATTTACCAACTTAGAAAACAGCGTTTTGTTTACGCCAAAGTACTCGTAAGTAGATCCATCTGTAAAAGTAACCTCTAGTAACATGCTCTTGTGGTGCAAGTCATCAATACTCGCATTGTTTATAGTCTCGTTGTACTCCTCCAATCCTTTGGCAATGGTTTCTGGGGCTATACTTAATAAGAATGCATATCCATCTGTGAGTTGGCGACTCATTTCCTCTGCTTCTTCTTTTTTGGTATCGTCAGCAGTGTGCTTATCTGGATGCCACTCCTTAACCAAAGTTCGGTAGCTGGTTTTTAATTCCTTTAGATCTATTTCACCTTCTACTTGAAACAGTTTTTTGTATTGATTGATACGCTTCATTTATGCTTTGCTAAAAAACGGTGCAAACCTATCTAAATAAGTGATAATAACTGTTTTCTATTTAGCCCTAGCTCAATCCGGTAATGACACCGTTGTTATCGATGTCCATTCCTTCGCTGGCGGGTATTGCAGGCAAGCCCGGCATACGCATCATATTTCCTAAAATAGGAATAAGGAATCCAGCGCCCGCTGCTATTTCAAATTCACGTACGGTGATTCTAAAACCCGAAGGACGACCTGTTAACTTCTCATTATCCGAAAATGATTTTTGGGTTTTTGCCATACAAATCGGTAAGTGATCTAATCCTAGCTTTGCTATGGTTCTTAATCCCGCTTCTGCCTCCGTAGCGTAATCCACACCATCAGCACCGTATATTTCCTTAGCGATAGTTTCTATTTTTTCTTTTACAGGACTCGCCCAGTCATAAAGAGGTTTAAAATTGCTCTTGCCACTTTCAATTTCTTCTACAACAGCTCTAGCCAAATCAGCAGTTCCATTACCTCCTTCAGCCCATCCTTTGCTCAATACCGCTTTCACACCTACGCTAGCGCATTTCTCTATTAGCCAATCAATCTCTTCTTGACTATCAGTATAAAAGTTATTGATTGCTACAACACGCTGCAAGCCAAATTTAGCCATATTTTCAAGGTGTTTTTCTAAGTTAGCAAATCCTTTTTGCACGCGTTCCAAACTAGCATTATTATACTCGTCTGCAGGCGAGCCTCCGTGGTGTCTAAGTGCTCTAATAGTCGCTACAATTACGACAGCTTTAGGTTTTATCCCAGCATAACCACATTTAATATCTAAGAATTTTTCGGCGCCTAAGTCTGCACCAAATCCTGCTTCGGTTACCACATACTCAGATAGACTCATGCCCATTTTGGTAGCAATTATCGTATTGGTTCCTTGGGCTATATTAGCAAACGGACCACCATGAATAATGGCAGGATTATGCTCTAATGTTTG
>DGBH01000112.1:2517-2965 GCA_002384205.1 Bacteroidetes bacterium UBA4009 | reverse complement strand
TGCTCTTCTAGCCATATCCATTGTTTTTCACCTAAAAAGCTTCCAACATTAATCGTGTCGTATCTTCTTCCTTGGATTGTGCTAATCTGCAGCTCAGTTCTAAATGTACGCGTGTCTAAAAATATGGTTTTGATTTTGTTATCTGAAGTAGTAATCACGGATGAGTGATAGACTCCCTTGTGACTGTTGAGTTCTGAATTGTTTTCTAAATCCAAGAAGCGCAGTAGTTCTATTTTGCTCTCGTCTTTTTTAGGGAATTCTTGACCTCCGTCATTTAACCCGTAGTCGTGATCATCCCAAGTGCCGTCAATAGCAGTATTTGCGCTTAATTCTCGGTAATTAGAATCTTCTTTTACGTGTGAATATAGCTGACGTAATTGGCTCATATCCTCCGTGTCGGCATATACAATATCCCCTAGCCAATACCAATGTGTTGGGTTTTGAGCTA
>DGBH01000112.1:1988-2239 GCA_002384205.1 Bacteroidetes bacterium UBA4009 | reverse complement strand
GAGTATCTTACCCCTATTTGTGCTTGCCATCTTGAACTATTGATACCACTATCGTCTACCGTATATGGTTTAGTATCTGCTTTTTGTTTAAAGTAGTATTCTGGAGTAGTTGTACCCGTTTGGAATCCTTTAAACTCATAAAGTGCATACTGATCATTGCTAATAAAGTATCTTCTTCCCCACTCACTGTTTATCATGTTGGTTAAGTTAAATACATCAAAAGTCACTTGTAAATCGTGTTTTTTACCATT
>DGBH01000112.1:0-1807 GCA_002384205.1 Bacteroidetes bacterium UBA4009 | reverse complement strand
CCTCTATTGTCATTTAACCCTTTATCATTTTTGATAAATCCGTCTAGTGCAGCCCATTGCTCAGCAGCTGTAACGGTAACACCATTTGCAGTGTAATCTACTAAGTTGATATCGCTTGAAGAAGCAGGGATGTATATTAAGTCGTTATTATCACTGCTTTGGTTAGTCATGCGGCTACCGTTTGCAATGATGTATGAGAATCTTCTACCGCTTTGTCCATTATAGAAAAATGAAACTCCAGTCTTATGGTTTTTTGCGTAAGACTTTGCGTACCCAACAAAACCAGATATGCGGTGTCCCATGTCAAAATCTGAGTAACTAACGTCTAATCTATCTCTACCATTAACGTTCTCCATATATCTCCAGTTACTAGAGTTTTGAGAAGAAGTACCGTCATTTATAGATTTAGACTCCCCAAAAGTATAGGCAAGACTTCCTGAAACACCTTCTTTAACCGCTCTTTGAACTTGAGCTGAAAGGTTATAAGAGTATCCTTTATTTGTGTTGTCTACTAGTATAATATAAGAGTAAGATTGGTCCAGTGCAGCACTTCTATTATATAATGCTCTATCGTCAGGACCGCCGGTTAAGTTGGTAGTGCTGTTGGCCACGTTTAAGTTAGACGCCACGATGTTGTTTAATGTTTTGTTAAACAATGCCTCAAAGCTTACTTTGAATCCGTTGTTTAATGCTTTATCGTATCCAACACTTGTTTTCCAAACCTGCGGGTATTTGAAGTTGTCTACAAATAGGTTCATTTCTCCGCTTGGAACAGCATCTGTAGCACCTAAATCAGTTGCGTTTGGTTGATTTTGCCAATCTCCATTGTAAGGAATCTTTTTATTAAATACGCCACCTACTGTGTAACCGTTGTTGGTGTACATGCCTCCTGGCCATACGAAAGGAACTCTACTTGTAAAAACACCAGTACCACCTCTTATTATGTTTTTATTGTCATCGTTCAAATCGTAGTTAAACCCGATTCTTGGCGAGATCATAATTTGAGCTTTTGGGGCTTGTCCAGCTTTAGCTCCTGCTAAGTCTTTACCTGCAGCTTCTAATATAGCGATAGTAGTTTCATTAAATACTTGGTTATCGGTAGGCTGAGTAAGGAACATAGGTATGTCTAAACGAAGACCGCCACTTAATTTTAATTTAGTATTTACAGCGTATTCATCTTGTACGTAAAAGCCAAGTTGCATCGCATTAAAACTTGCAGCAGCTTTAGAGCCATCTCCAGTTTTATTGTCTACTAATGAGTAACCTCTATCGTAGTCACTAGCAGAAAGATTATTCATAAAACCAGAAAGACTATCGAAAGTATATACTCCATAGTTTTGACGAACAAACAGATTGTACATATTATAAAACTCATTGTGTGTGCCAAAAGTTAATTGGTGTTTACCGCTATATATTTTAAAGTTATCTGTAAGGGTAAGTACGTTTTGTTTTAACTGATTGGCTGTTGAGAACTGCTCACTTCCAGCCCTAATTGTTCCAGAACCGTCTCGGATAACGACGTAAGGCATATTCTCGCCCATTGGATCTCTATCGTCATTCACACGAGTGTAGCCTAGGATTAGGTTGTTGGTTTTATTACTACTTAATTGTGAAGTTAATTCTACTGCACTTGAATTCGTAGTACTTGGGAAGAAGATACCGTTGTTGTAGAAGTTGATGGCATTTGCAGAAGAGCGATTCGCATCAATTTGTTCATTATAGGCATAACTGTGTCTTACCATTAACTTGTGTTTTTGACTCATATTATAGTCAAAACGAATAAAAACTTTGTTAGAATTAAGCTCAT
>DGBH01000118.1:1502-5778 GCA_002384205.1 Bacteroidetes bacterium UBA4009 | reverse complement strand
CTAAATAAAGCAGAGTGCATAAATGATAGTTGTATTTTATCTTCTTGTTTTACTAGGGCAGATGGATTCCAATATCCTGCAGTTACATCTTCTACAGATGCTATTACGGAGTTGGACATACCAAAAGCTCGAGCACCTACGCCTATAGATAAAAATTCGTTACTGTATTTAGGAGCGGATTGTGCATACAAATTAGTACCTGCAAAAAGTAAAACGGATAGTAAGGCAAGGACTTGTTTTGTATGACGCAACATAGGCTATTTATAGGAGTTGAATTTCTAAGGCACCAATAGAACGTTCTAATTCAGGTTCTATTGTTTCACAAATGTCAACTAGTAATTGTCTCTGGTCATCATTAAGTTCAATCATACCTAGTTTAGCGCAAACTCCCTCAACAGCAGCAACAACATTTTCTAAACTGGTATAGTTGGCTAAGAAACGAGCTTTCATAAATCGGCGGTGTTGCCCCTTCCATAGCTCGTCATCCTGCAATCCAGCGTATCGCATAAATTTCAACACCCAGTCTTGTTCCACACTGTCTATCATGTTATAAAAATCATCAGCCAAACTTGGATTTTTATCTAAAAGTATCTTGTCAAGTAATACTTCAACCATTATATGGGTGATAAAATAATCACGGTTGATGTCTTTGTCTCCACTCTCTCTAATCATGTCGGTAGCCTTGTTGGTTACGTCTACAAATGTCATCCAGTTATGAAATTTACGATCACTGGCAAAGTGTCTATTTGTGCCGTCATTCATACTCGAAATCTCCTTAGTAGTAAAGGTGATATTCTTGTATGGATTTATTCTGAGCTTTGAGATATGAGCTCTAGCGAGGTCTGGCAGTATTAGGCCAATATTATAATACTTATTCTCCTCGTCTTTGTCGAAATAGTAATGACTTAAATAATTCACTAGTGCAAAGAAAATGAAATGTATCCAATTAATAGCATAGTATTAATAATGAGATTAATAAAGAATATTGAATAGTTGTTATAGAAAAATTCAAAGAATATATTCTCACTCGCTAAAATAGTACATTTGTGCCTTTGGAAAAGCAAAGTAAAACCTCCGATAAACTTGGGACTGAAAACATAAGTTCTTTGTTGCTTAAACAGTCACTTCCAGCCGCTTTTGGCTTTTTGGTGATGTCATTATATCAGATGGTAGATGTGTGGTTTGTAAGTCATTATGCAGAAGGAGAACTTGCTATAGCTGCGATTACAGTTGTACTTCCTATCACGTTTCTCATCTCTTCTTTTGGTATGGCTATTGGTGTTGGTGGGGCATCTGTCTTAGCGCGCGCTTTGGGTAAAGGAGATACGGGAAAAGCGCAAAAAACATTCGGCAATCAAATAATATTAACCACGTTTTTTGTTGGTGTTTTTGTAGTACTTGGATTTCTTTTTCAAGATCATATTTTAAGATTATTTGGTGCTAATGATCAAATACTGCCTTACGCTAAGAAGTACTTCAATATTTTGCTCATAGGTCTTCCTTTTCTGGGATGGGCTATGATGACTAATAATGTAATACGTGCAGAAGGAAAGGCTAAAGTGGCTATGTTGACCATGATTATTCCTGCTATCTCTAATATTTTGCTGGATTATGTTCTCATTTACCATTTTGATATGGGAATAAGCGGCGCTGCATGGGCAACTACCGCTGGTTATTGTTTAAGTGGCGGATATACATTGTGGTTCTTCTTATCCGGTAGAAGTGAGTTGAAATTAACTAAAAGCAACCTTAAATTAGATCTGTCAGTGTCAGCAGAAATTGGCTCAATCGGTTCCATAACTCTTGTGCGACAAGGGATGTTTAGCCTGTTGGCTATCGTCTTAAACGGTCAACTTAATATATGGGGCAATATTGAATATGCTGATACGCTCGGAGATCAGGGTGGATCGCATGCTTTAGCTATTTATGGCCTAATTAGAGGGTATACCTTGTTTATTGCGTTTCCTATCATTGGGGTAATGCAAGGACTTATGCCCATTATAAGTTATAATTATGGCGCTAAAAATTGGACGAGAGTAAGCGATACTATAATTTTAGGCTTGAAATGGACCTTTAGTATCTCAATCATTATGCTTGGGATACTGTTTTTATTCCCTAAGCCATTAATACAAATTTTTACGGAAGACACAGAATTATTGGCGCATACGCCTAGGGTTCTTAAGTGGATTTTTATATCACTACCTCTTATGGGTGTTGGGTTTATTGGAGGTGCTTATTTTCAAGCGATAGGGGAGCCAATGCCGGCCTTAGTGCTGACCTTAGCTAGACAAGGGATATTTATGATTCCTTTGATGTTTATTTTTGCGCATTTTATCGGATTGGATGGGGTATGGTTTTCAATGCCAGTAGGTGAAATATTGGCGGGACTTTGGGCAGGTACGTGGTTGTACCTAGAGGTCAATAAGATGAATAAGAGCGCAAAGGGAATTGCTCCATAGAATAGAAGTAATAACGTATCCTTTTTTTTACATTTGTACTACCGTTAAAAAGGGTGTAACATGAAATTGCATAATACTATTAATGGGGAAGAATTAAAGGAGAAAATCAAGGCAAGTGATGAAAAACGCACTACTATTTCCTTTTACAAGTATGCCCAGATAGGCAATCCCCAATTGTTTAGAGATCATCTATTCTTTCACTGGGATCAACTCGAAGTGCTTGGAAGAATATATGTGGCTTATGAAGGAATCAACGCGCAACTTAGTATTCCTAATCAAAATATAGAGGCTTACAAAGCGGAGCTAGACAATATCACCTTTTTGAAAGACGTACGATTGAATTTTGCAGTAGATGATGATGGAAAATCTTTTTTTAAGCTTGCTATAAAAGTGAGATCTAAGATAGTGGCTGATGGCCTTGATGACGATCTGTTTGATGTCAGCAAGCCAGGTAATTACTTAAATGTGGAGGAGTTTAACAAGCTTACAGATGATGAGAACACATTACTCATTGATATGCGTAATCATTATGAGAGTGAAGTCGGACATTTTGATGGAGCGTGGTGTCCTGACGTAGATACCTTTAGAGAGCAACTTCCTTTAGTCGTAAATGAACTAGAAGAGCAAAAAGATAAGACAGTTGTTATGTACTGCACGGGCGGCATAAGGTGCGAAAAAGCAAGTGCTTACCTCAAGCACAAAGGTTTTAAGGACGTTTACCACCTTGAAGGGGGTATTATTAAGTATGCACGGGATGCCAAAGAGAAGGGGCTACCTAATAAATTTATAGGGAAAAATTTTGTTTTTGACGAACGACTTAATGAACGAATTACGGATGATATCATAGCCAGTTGTCATCAATGCGGAGAACCTTTTGACGATCATAGTAATTGTAAAAATAAAGCATGTAATCTGCTCTTTATTCAGTGTCCTAAATGTGCTCAAAAATACAGTGGCACATGTACGGTCGAATGTCAAACGATAGCCGCATTACCAGAAGAAGAGCAACGTGAACTGCGAAAAGGGAAAGATACAGGCGTTCGTATTTTCAGTAAAGGCAGATTTAAATAAAAAAGCCCCATACCAGAGGTGTGGGGCTTTTTTAAGTTGGTTTACTCTTGTTATTTTCTGTACATTACAGCATCAACTGCCTCAACTACACGTTGTACGTTGGGCAACCAGGCCTCAACTAGCGTAGCAGCATAAGGTAATGGTGTATCACGTGTAGTTACTCGTTTTATCGGAGCATCTAGATGATCAAATACCATTTGACTCATCATGTAACTAATTTCAGATGAAATTGACGCAAGTGGCCACGCTTCTTCTAAAACAACACATCTATTTGTTTTCTTTATACTTTCTGCAATTGTATGGTAGTCAATCGGTCTTACAGATTGTAAGTCGATAAGTTCTACATCTATTCCTTTTTCGGCTAATGCTACTACAGCATCTTCGGCAACACGCATCATTTTACCAAAAGATACGAGTGTAACGTCGGTGCCTGCTTTTTGTATGTTGGCTTGCCCAATAGGGATATAATACTCTTCTTCAGGAACATCATGTTTTAGTCCATACATTTGCTCACTCTCCATAAAAATAACTGGATCTGGATCTATAATAGCAGATTTTAAAAGACCTTTTGCATTATAAGCGTTAGACAAAACCACAACTTTGAGTCCAGGGCAGTTTGCGTACCAGTTTTCAAAAGCTTGAGAGTGTTGAGCTCCCAATTGTCCTGCGCTCCCAGTTGGTCCTCTAAATACCATTGGACAGGTAAACTGACCACCGCTCATACTATTCATTTTAGCTGCAGCATT